>NZ_JALJWR010000001.1:0-205000 GCF_024169315.1 Pseudomonas migulae
CCTTCGGCAGCCTGGACGTTCTCAAGGGCATCGACCTCAACGTGCAACAAGGTCAGAAGATCTCGCTCATCGGCCCCAGCGGCTCGGGCAAGACCACCTTGTTGCGCTGCGTCAATTACCTGGAAGAGCCGACCAAGGGCGACATTTATATCGATAACGAACTGATCGGCCAGCGTCTGGCGGGCACGCGCAAAGTGCCCATGAGCGACAAGGAGCTGGCGCGGATGCGCGCCGAGATCGGCATGGTGTTCCAGCGCTTCAACCTGTTCCCGCACTTGTCGGTGCTGGACAACATCATCCTCGGTCCGCTCAAGGTGCAGCAGCGCAACCGCGCCGAAGCCGTGGAGCTGGCCGAGGATCTGCTGAACAAGGTCGGCATGTTCGCCAAGCGCGACGCGTTTCCGGAACAGCTCTCCGGCGGGCAGCAGCAACGGATCGCCATCGCCCGGGCGCTGGCGATGAAACCCAAGCTGATGCTGTTCGACGAGGCCACCTCGGCGCTGGACCCGGAACTGGTGGGCGAAGTGCTGGGGGTGATGCGCAAGCTGGCGGAGGAGGGCATGACGATGATCATCGTGACCCACGAAATGAGCTTCGCCGAGAGTGTCTCCGACCAGGTGATTTTCATGGCCGACGGCAACATCGTCGAACAGGGCCCGCCCCGGCAGATTTTTCGCGAGAGCCAGGTCGAACGCACCCGAAACTTCATCCGCGCCGTGCAGGAGCATTGATCGATGTTCGATTCGACCGCACTGCACAAAGCCATCGAGATGCTGCCGTACTTTCTGAAGGTGCTGGGGCTCGGCGCGCTGACCACCGTCGGCCTGACGGCGGCCGCGTTCGTCGTCGCGGCCTTGCTCGGGTTTTGCCTCGCGCTGATGCGGCTGTCGCGCAGTCGCGTGCTGAGCCTGATCGCCAGCGTGTACCTGGAGGTGTTTCGCAACATACCGATCCTGACGCAACTGTTCATTCTGTATTTCGGGCTTACCTACATCGGCATCACGTTGCCGGCGATTGGTGCGGCGATCATCGGCTTCGGTCTGAATGGCGCGGCGATTCTGTCGGAAGTGTTCCGTTCGAGCATCCGCACCATCGATCGCGGGCAAAGCGAAGCGGCGTATTCCATCGGCATGACCCGCTCGCTGGCGATGCGCATCATCGTGTTGCCCCAGGCGTTCAAAGTGGCGATTCCGGGGATGGCCAACTTCGCCATCGGCCTGCTCAAGGACACCTCGCTCGCTTCGGCAGCGGCGGTGCCGGAGCTGACCTTCAAGGCGCGGATGCTGGTCAGCGAAACCTACCAGACCAACTTGATCTACTTCCTGCTGGCAATCATCTACCTGGCCTTGAGCCTGGTGCTTTCCCACTGGGCGGCGCGCACCGAGCGCCGTCTGAAAGTGGTCAAGGAGAACTGATATGGGCTATGGCGACCTGTGGGAAGCAACCCATGTCGAATTGCTGGCGGCGGCCTGGGCGACGTTGCAACTGGCATTTGGCGCGTTGGTGATCGGCTTGATTGTCGGTCTGCTGGTGGCGTTGGCGAGGCTTTCGAAGAACCGGCCGTTACGCCGTGCGGCGCTGATTTACATCGAGGTCTTTCGCGGTACGCCGGCGTTGGTGCAACTGTTCATCGTCTATTTCAGCCTGACCGAAATCGGTGTTCAGTTCAGTTCGTTTCAAGCGGCGATGATCGGCCTGGGGCTGAACGCGGCGGCCTATCTCTCGGAGATTTACCGCTCGGGGCTGGAGGCGGTGCCCAAAGGGCAGGTGGAAGCGGCGAAGGCGATTGGCATGCCTCATCTGAAGGTGTTGCGTTGGGTCGTGTTGCCCCAGGCCATTCGCATCGTGCTGGCGCCGATCGGCAACGTCGCGATCTCGCTGTTGAAAGACACCTCCGTGGCCTCGCTGATCGCCGCGCCGGACTTGATGCTGCGCGCGCAGGATTTGAGCTCCGTGTACTTCATGCCGCTGGAAATCTACATCCTCGTCGGCGCGATTTATTTTGCGCTGTGTTATCCGCTGTCGTTGGGGGTGAGGTTGCTGGAGCGCAGGACACGGCATTGACGCAACACCTTTAAAAGATTGCAGTCTGTGGCAGCTCCTGCAAGGTAATGCTGTTCACACAAGCGCGGGCACGCACATTGTGGCGAGGGGATCTCTTGCCCGCCTGAAGATTTTCTTGAGTGAACAGCACTAGCTCCTACAAGAGACCCTGTGTAGTGCGTCGTACCCACTCGTGACATTCCGGAACAATTGAATTGCCGGGACAGGGCTGTTTACCCTCGGCATTCATCCGGCGCACGGTGGTAACTTAGGGCATTTGAACCGTCGGGAGCATCGTCATGGAATTGGGAATATCGGGCCGCTGGGCGATCGTCTGCGCCGCCAGCAAGGGCTTGGGGCTGGCCTGTGCGCGCGCCTTGGCGAAGGAGGGCGTGAACCTGGTGATCAACGCCCGTGGTAACGACACCTTGCAGGCCGCCGCCGTCGAATTGCGCAGCCTGGCGCCGAGCATCGAAGTGCGCACGGTCGCCGGGGACATCAGCGAGCCGGCCGTGCGTGAGCAGGTATTGGCGGCCTGTCCGCAAGTCGACATCCTGATCAACAACGCGGGCGGCCCACCGCCGGGTGACTTCCGCGACTGGGACCGCGAGGACTGGTTGAAGGCGCTGGACGCCAACATGCTCACGCCCATCGAGCTGATCAAAGCGTGCGTCGATGGCATGGCAGAGCGCGGTTTCGGACGCGTCGTCAACATCACCTCCGGTGCGGTGAAGGCACCCATCGATGTGCTCGGTCTGTCCAACGGCGCCCGTAGCGGCCTGACCGGTTTCATCGCCGGGCTCGCGCGTCAGTCGCGACTGGCGGGGAACAACGTCACGATCAACAATCTGCTGCCCGGCCCGTTCGAGACCGAGCGCCTGCACAAGACCCTGAGCGCCGCCGCCGAGGCCAATGGCGCCAGCGTCGAACAAATCAGCGCGCAACGGCGCAAAAACGTGCCGGCCCAGCGCTTTGGCCAGCCCGATGAGTTCGGTGCCTATTGCGCGTTCATTTGCAGCGCCCACGCGGGTTTCCTGACCGGGCAAAACCTGTTGCTGGATGGCGGCAGTTATCCCGGCACGTTTTGATTGACCGATGATCAGCGTTTGAGCTGCCACGCGTGATGAGGGCTATGCTTTGCAGTGCGCCCATTGCAATGGGAGACCTGCGATGATCAATGTACGCACGGCCCGCATGCTGGCCGATTACAAACGCTGGGCCAATCAGCGCCTCTTTGACAGCCTGGCCGATTTGCCGCCGGGCGAGGTCAACAAAGCGCGGGTCTCGGTGTTCAAGAACATGATCGGCACCCTCAACCACATCTACGTGGTGGACTGCATCTGGCAGGCTCACCTCGAAGGCCGGGGCCACGGCTTCAAGACCTCGCACGATCTGCTGCATCCCGACCTCGCCGATCTGCGCCAGGCGCAAAAGGACATCGATCATTGGTACTGCAACTGGAGCGACCGGCAAACCGAGGCGTCGCTGGATAAACCTGTCGAGTTCACGTTTGTCTCGGGCGAAAGCGGCACCATGAGCGCTGGCGCGATGCTGCTGCACGTGGTCAATCACGCCAGCTATCACCGTGGCTGGGTGATCCAGATGTACTTCGACATCCCGGCCATGCCGCCGATGACGGACCTGCCGATTTTCCTGCGCGAAACCGACCCGGGCTTCAACTCGGTCAATGCCCCGGCAGTGGCGCCGACATGTGTTGGGCAATTCGCGAGCGCAACCAACGTTCTGCCGGATCGTTATCGTTGACCCCGTTCCACACCATCGACAGCTCGGACAGGTTGATGTCGAACGGCGGGTCGTCGGCGCGCAACTGGCTGCTGCCTTCGATCAGCGCACACGCGGCGTAGTCCGGCACCGTGGCGAGCAGGTCGGTGCCGGCCAGCAGGGCGCGCAGCCCGGCGAACTGCGGCACCGCCAGCACCACACGGCGTGAGCGGCCAATGCGCGCCAGATCGTTGTCGATAGCGCCGGTCAGGTCACCGGAAAACGACACCAGCGCATGCGGTCGTTCGCAGTAATCATCCAGCGTCAGGGCGCCGGGACGGTTGTCGCCGCGCAGGATCTTCACGCTCAGGTCCCGCAGTTTCTTGCGCTTGGCGTTGGCTGGCAGTTCCGTGGTGTAGCTGATCCCGACGGAAATCTCGCCGCTGGCAAGCATCGACGACATCAACAGGAAATTCACCCGCCGCACGACGACCACGACGTTCTGCGCCTCTTCGCGGATCTGCTTGAGCAGCGGCGGAAACAGACCGAACTCGGCGTCGTCGGACAGACCGATGCGGAACACGTCGCGGCTGGTGGCCGGGTCGAAATCCTTGGCCCGGCTGACCGCGCCGGAAATGGTGTCCATCGCCGGTTGCAGTTCCTTGAGAATCTGCAGCGCCCGTTGGGTCGGCTCCAGCACTCGACCGTTGCGCACCAGCAGCGGGTCATCGAACAGATCGCGCAACTTCGCCAGTGAAGCGCTGACGGCGGGCTGGCCGAGGAACAGCTTTTCCCCGGCCCGGGTCAGGTTCTTTTCGAACATCAGGGTTTCGAAAATCACCAACAGGTTCATGTCCACACGGCGCAGGTCGTTGCGGTTCATGGCGGGGCTACTCGCAGGGCTTCGGGTTTTACTCAGTAAAGCACCGAACTCCCGGGTCAGGAGCCGCAGACCCTAGGGGTGACAGGATTTACTGTGGCGAGGGGATTTATCGAAACGTCGCACCGCCCCGTTCGGCTGTGCAGCAGTCGTAAACCCTGCGAACGCGGTTTCCCTGAATGAGCGAGGTTGCAGGTTTCAGGGCCGCTGCGCGCCCCAACGGGGATAAATCCCCTCGCCACAGGGACTGCGGTTTAGCTGACGAGATCGGGGTCCTCCGTTCTTTTATTTGGCCGCTTCCGGCTCGGTCAACACCTTGCGGAACGTCTCCACCAACGGCCGCAAATTGATCCGGTGCCACGCTGCCCACAGCGGCGTGGTGAACGCAATCCACGGCACTTCGCGCAGCACCACACCCGGTGGTGCATTGCGGCTCAGGCCTTTTTGTATCATCGCAATCCCCAGCCCCGACGCCACCAATCCAAGCGCAGTGAAAGGCTCGGTCGCTTCCATGCGGATGTCCGGGGTGAACCCGGCGCGGATGCAAGCGCTGACGAAGTCTTCGCGGCTGGCGCAGTTCTGGCGGTGTTGCACACCGATCCATTCCTGGTCGGCCAGGTCTGCCGGGCTCAGCGTCGCTTGGTGGGCCAGTGGATGGTGCTCGGGCAGGGCCAGCAGCATCGGGTCGTCGAGCACCTGGAAACCCAGCAAGTCCGGATCGTCGGCGACGGGCGGTTCGCTGACCAGGGCGATATCGAGACTACGCTGACGCAGGCCTTCGAGTTGTTCAGCGGAGCTGAGGTTGTACAGCGCGACGTGCACGTTCGGCCGGTCAACGCGCAACACCCGCAAGGCATTGGGCAGCACACCGGCGTGCATGGCGTTTTCGATGTAGCCGATGCACAGGCCGCCTTCTTCGCCGCGACCGAGGCGTTTGCCGAGGGATTCCAGGCGATTGGCGTGGGTCAGCAGGGCGCGGGTTTCGGCGAGGAAGGTCTGGCCGTCGCGGGTCAGGCGAATGCGCTGCTGGCTGCGCTCGAACAGGGTCAGGCCCAGGCGTTCTTCGAGCTGAGCGATCTGCCGGCTCAGGGGCGACTGGGAAATATGCAGGCGCTCGGCGGCGCGACCGACGTGTTCTTCCTCGGCGACGGCCACGAAGTAGCGCAATTGGCGGATGTCGATCATGTAAGACCTATAGGGACTCAAGTGCTGCGCATTATGTCTTGGACGGTCCGATCCCGGCAATCTAGGATTTGCTCATCGGTCATTTGAACTGACCACTGACACGAAGAGGAATTACCCATGAGCTTGAAAGACAAACTGCCCGGCAAGCTGGGTTTCGGCACCGCCCCACTGGGCAACATGTTCCGCGCCATCCCGGAAGACGAGGCGATGGCCACCGTGCACGCCGCCTGGGATGCCGGCGTGCGGTATTTCGATACCGCGCCATTTTACGGCTCGGGCCTGTCGGAAATTCGTCTCGGCGCCGCGCTGGCCCAATACAACCGTGATGACTACGTGTTGAGCAGCAAGGTCGGCCGGGTGATTCTCGACGAAGTCGAAGACGCCGCTGCCCGTGATCTGGGCGAGAAGAGCGGGGTGTTCGAACACGGTCGCCCGAACAAGATCGTCAACGACTACAGCGCCGACGCGACGATGCGTTCCATCGAAGACAGCCTCAAGCGTCTGCAAACCGACCGCCTGGACATCGTTTGGGTGCATGACATCGCGCAGGACTTCTACGGCGATCAATGGCTGGAGTACTTCAACCAGGCCCGCACCGGAGCGTTCAAGGTGCTGACCCGTTTGCGTGAAGAAGGCGTGATCAAGGGCTGGGGCCTGGGCGTAAACAAGGTCGAGCCGTGCGAACTGACCCTTGATCTGACCGAAGCCCAACCGGACGGATTTCTGCTGGCGGGCCGCTACACGCTGCTCGACCACGACCGTGCCTTGCAACGCCTGATGGACGCGGCGCTGGCGCAGAATGTCGAGATCGTCGTCGGTGGCCCGTACAGCTCCGGCATTCTGGCCGGCGGCGCGCACTTCGAATACCAGAAGGCCAGCCCGGCGATCATCCATAAAGTCGAGCAGATCAAACGTATCGCTGCGGCTCACGGCGTTGACATCAAGGCCGCTGCGTTGCAGTTCTCCCTGGCGAATCCTGCCGTCGCGGCGGTGATCCCAGGTTCCAGCCGTCCGGACCGGATTGCTGAAGATATGGCTGCGTTGTCGGCAGTCATTCCCGCTGCGTTCTGGCAAGCGATGCGCGAAGCGAAACTGGTGTCCGAACGCGCTCCATTGCCTGTCACAGGAGTTTGAACATGAAGATCGATCTGACTGGAAAACTGGCCATCGTCAGCGGCAGTACCGCCGGCATTGGCCTGGGCATCAGCAAGGCACTGGCCGAGTCCGGCGCTACGGTGGTGGTGATCGGCCGCGAAACCGCCAAGGTCGAGCAAGCGCTGGCGAGCATTCGCCAGAGCGTGCCGGGTGCGCAACTGCGTGGCCTGACCGCCGACCTCGGCACCGCTGAAGGCGCCGAACAATTGTTCGCCGCCGAGCCGCGCGCCGACATCCTGGTCAACAACCTCGGGATCTTTAACGAGGTGGATTTCTTCGACACGCCGGACAGCGAGTGGACGCGTTTCTACGAGGTCAACGTGATCTCCGGTGTGCGCCTGTCACGGCATTACGTACCGGACATGGTCAAGCAGGGCTGGGGGCGGGTGATCTTCCTGTCCTCGGAATCCGGCATCGCGATACCGGCCGACATGCTCAACTATGGCGTGACCAAAAGCGCCAACCTCGCCGTATCCCACGGCCTGGCCAAGCGGCTGGCGGGGACTGGCGTGACGGTCAATGCGATCCTGCCCGGCCCGACGTTGACCGATGGGCTGGAGCAGATGCTCAAGGACGCCACGGCCGAATCGGGGCGCAGTGTCCGGGAAGAAGCCGACGCCTTCGTGCGCAAGGCCCGGCCGACGTCGATCATCCAGCGCGTGGCGGATGTCGAGGAAGTCGCCAACCTGGTGGCCTACATCGCTTCGCCGCTGTCGTCGGCCACAACCGGCGCAGCCCTTCGAGTCGACGGCGGTGTCGTCGACAGCATGGCAATCTGAATTTTTTGATTGAGAGAACATTACATGGCAACTGCATCAGCGTTTATCGACATCCCGGCTTCGGCCGACCAGGTCTGGCAATTGATCGGCGGTTTCAATTCGCTGCCGGACTGGCTGCCGTTCATTCCCAAAAGCGAGCTGAGCGAAGGCGGGCGTGTGCGCAGTCTGCAAACGGCGGATGGGGCGGTGGTTGTTGAGCGGCTCGAGGTGTTTGATAACGCCGGGAAGACGTACAGCTACTCGATTTTGCAGGCGCCGTTTCCGGCGACTGATTACCTGGCGACGATTCGCGTTGAAGCACAGGATGAGGGCGCGCGGGTGACCTGGTCGGGGCGGTTTGCACCGGTCGGGGTGAGTGAGGAGGAGGTGACGGCGTTGTTTGCCGGTATCTACCAGGGCGGCCTCGAAGCCCTTCGAGCCAACTACCCGACCTGACAAACACCACCAACCCCTGTGGGAGCGGGCAAGCCCGCTCCCACAGGTTTTGTGTCAGTTCGGGAGATTTGTGTCAGGTCTGTGAAATCAAACTCTGCCAGGCCGGCAATCGCCGCCACGATCGACAGCCCCAGCCCGAACCCGCTTCCTTCGAGCCAATTACCCGACCTGACAAACACCACCAACCCCTGTGGGAGCGGGCTTGCTCGCGAAGGCGTAGTGTCAGTCAATGATATCGTCGCCTGACACTCTGCCTTCGCGAGCAAGCCCGCTCCCACAGGTTTTGTGTCAGTTCGGGAGATTTGTGTCAGGTCTGTGGAATCAAACTCTGCCAGGCCGGCAATCGCCGCCACGATCGACAGCTCCAGCCCGAACCCGCTCCTTCGGGCCAACTACCCGACCTGACAAACACCACCAACCCCTGTGGGAGCGGGCTTGCTCGCGAAGGCGTAGTGTCAGTCAATGATATCGTCGCCTGACACTCTGCCTTCGCGAGCAAGCCCGCTCCCACAGGTTTTGTGTCAGTTCGGGAGATTTGTGTCAGGTCTGTGGAATCAAACTCTGCCAGGCCGGCAATCGCCGCCACGATCGACAGCTCCAGCCCGAACCCGCTCCTTCGAGCCAACTACCCGACCTGACAAACACCACCAACCCCTGTGGGACCGGGCTTGCTCGCGAAGGCGTAGTGTCAGTCAATGATATCGTCGCCTGACACTCTGCCTTCGCGAGCAAGCCCGCTCCCACAGGTTTTGTGTCAGTTCGGGAGATTTGTGTCAGGTCTGTGGAATCAAACTCTGCCAGGCCGGCAATCGCCGCCACGATCGACAGCTCCAGCCCGAACCCGCTTCCTTCGGGCCAACTACCCGACCTGACAAACACCAAAAATCCAATGTGGGAGCGGGCTTGCTCGCGAAGGCGTAGTGTCAGTCAATGATATCGTCGCCTGACACTCTGCCTTCGCGGGCAAGCCCGCTCCCACAGGTTTTGTGTCAGTTCGGGAGATTTGTGTCAGGTCTTTGAAATCAAACTCTGCCAGGCCGGCAATCGCCGCCACGATCGACAGCCCCAGCCCGAACCCGCTTCCTTCGAGCCAATTACCCGACCTGACAAACACCAAAAATCCAATGTGGGAGCGGGCTTGCTCGCGAAGGCGTAGTGTCAGTCAATGATATCGTCGCCTGACACTCTGCCTTCGCGAGCAAGCCCGCTCCCACAGGTTTTGTGTCAGTTCAGGAGACTTGTGTCAGGCCTGTGGAATCAAACTCTGCCAGGCCGGCAATCGCCGCCACGATCGACAGCCCCAGCCCGAACCCGCTCCTTCGGGCCAACTACCCGACCTGACAAACACCACCAACCCCTGTGGGACCGGGCTTGCTCGCGAAGGCGTAGTGTCAGTCAATGATATCGTCGCCTGACACTCTGCTTTCGCGAGCAAGCCCGCTCCCACAGGTTTTGTGTCAGTTCGGGAGATTTGTGTCAGGTCTGTGGAATCAAACTCTGCCGACAATCCAGCACCAACCGCGCGCCTCCCAGTTCACTTTCGCCCACTTCAAGCGTAAACCCATGCAGCCCGGCGATCGCCGCCACGATCGACAGCCCCAGCCCGAACCCGCTTTGCTGATTGCCGCCTTCGGCGCGATAGAAACGCTGGAACACCGCCTCGCGTTCGGCCGCAGGAATGCCCGGCCCGGAGTCGAGCACTTCGATTCGCGTGTGCCCATTTTCATTGACCCCGCGCAAAATCACCTCGCCGCCCGGCGGGGTGAATTTGATCGAATTGCTCAGCAGGTTCGCCACGGCTTCGAACAACAGCGCCCGGTCACCGTTCAGCGCAGGCAACGATTCGGGCAATTGCAGCTGGAAAACCAGCGCGTCTTCCTCCGCCAGCGGCAGATAGAAGTCGTGCAGTTCCTGCAGCAACGACACCGGGTCGAGCTGCACAAAACCGGAACGCCGCTGCCGGTCTTCCAGTTCGGAAATCCGCAGCAAACCGCGAAAGCGCGCCATCAGCGTGTCCGCTTCACTCAACACGGAATCCAGTTGCGCCGCTTCCGGGGACCCTTCGCCCGCCTGCTGCTGCATACGGTACAACTGCGCGCGCAAGCGGGTCAGTGGCGTTCGCAAATCGTGGGCAATGTTGTCGCACACCCCCTTGACCTCATTCATCAAACGCTCGATGCGTTCGAGCATGGCGTTGACGATGGTGGCGAGCATGTCCAGTTCGTCGCGGCGATTGGACAACGGCAGGCGCCGGGTCAGGTCCCCGGCCACAATCGCCTCGGCACTGGCCTGAATCCCGCGAATGCGCCGCAGTGGTCGGCGGCGCAACAGGTGCCAACCGACGATGCCCGGCAAAATGGTCAGGGTCACGCCCCATAACAATGCGTGGAGGATGATCCGGGTCACGGCGAACAGCGAGCCGTTGTCGCGCACCAGTATCAGCCAGCGACCGTCACGCGTCTGGGTAGCCACCGCATCGCAACTGTCGCGGGGCAGGGTCGGGTCGTCGGAATCGGCGCAGTCGTCGAGCATGTGGATCCTGCCGTCCAGCGGCAGACCTGCCGGTATGTGCCGCAGGGCGCCGCTGAGGTAGCGATGCTCGGCATCGAACAGGCCGTAGGCGTCGATGCCACGAATGTCGAAGGTCATGCTGACGGCGAGGGCGTCCACCAGTTGTTCGCCGGAAAAGCGCGAGAACAAATGCTGGCGTTGCATCAGCGAGTGTTTGGCCAGGTTATCCAGGTAAGCGGACACCTCGTAGTACATGACCCCCATGAGGATCCCGCTCCAGAGCACGAACAGCGAACTGTAGAGCGCCAGCAACCGGCTGCTGGAAGAACGCCAGCCTTTAGAGGGGTTCGGCAATGACATAACCCGAGCCTCGCACGGTCCGAATCAGTGGGACATTGCCGGGCGGGTCGATCTTCTTGCGCAATCGGCCGATGTGCACGTCGATCAGGTTGGTGCCGGGGTCGAAGTGATAACCCCAGACCTCTTCGAAAATCATCATCCGCGACAGAATCTGCCCGGTGTTGCGCATCAGGAATTCCAGCAACTTGTACTCGGTGGGCAACAGCGTCAGCAGTTGCCCGTCGCGGCTGGCTTCGTGGCTGATCAGGTTCAGCTCCAGGTCCGCCACCCGCAGCGTGGTGGCCTTGGCGGTCACGGTGTTCTGGCGGCGCAGCAACACTTCGACCCGCGCGGCCATTTCATCGGTGGCGAAGGGTTTGGTCAGGTAATCGTCACCCCCGGCACGCAAACCGCGCACGCGCTCATCGACATCGGAGAGGGCGCTGATCATCAGGATCGGCGTCGACACGCCCATGGTTCGCAACGTTGTGACAATCGCCAGGCCATCGAGCTCGGGCAACATGCGGTCCAGGGTGATCAGGTCATAGTTGCCGCTGACCGCGCGCTCAAGGCCTTCGCGGCCATTGTCGACCCAATCGACATCGAGGCCGTGGCTGCTCAGTTCGGCGACGATTTCCCGGGCGGTCACGGCGTCGTCTTCGATGGTCAATATGCGGGTCATAGGGCGGACCTGATAGTCAGTTCAAGGCAAGTGTGTGGGCATTCTGCCAAGAAATGCCGTCGACTTTTTAAATTAACTTTCATGTGGCGCATGGGATGCCGGGATCGTTGATATCATATAGCCATAAATTTAAAGGGAGCTGCACTGTGCGCACATGGATTCGCCGGGGCGGGATGCCGATTATTGTGTTGTTGCTGTGTGTCATCAGCGGTAGTGCCTGGGCGGGTAACACGCCGTGTTCGGGAAAGAAGGGCGGTATCGATCGCTGTGATGGCGACCTGTTCCTGTGTAATGACGGCTCTATCAGCGCGTCGAAGAAAAGTTGTTCGTCCATTTATGGCGATTCAAACCAGGCTCGCCCCCAAACCTTGTTGAAGAGCGCCGATGGCTGCACCTGCGGCTCGGGCTCGTTTTGTACAGGGCCACGAGGTGGGGTTTACTGCCTGACGCCCAGCGGTAACAAGAGCTACAAGCGCAAGTAATTCATCCGCAATGCATAAAACCCGCTGCGAGCGGCCATTCCTTGCAAAATGCATGGACATGAGAAGTTCAAACTTTGTAAGTCATTGAAAAATATTAATTTATTGAGATCTTGCGACTGGCACGTTGACTGCAATTCCTCTTTTGACGAGTTGTAACAACATCTTTCCTGCCTGGAGCGACATAACAATGAATAGATCCTCTGATGGTTTCTATCCTGCCGCAGAAGAGTCCAGCACGTTGTCGGGCGTTTCCTGGGGCGCGATTTTCGCCGGTGCCGCTGCGGCGGCGGCGTTGTCGTTGATCCTGGTACTGCTCGGAGTCGGTCTGGGTTTTTCGGCGGTTTCCCCTTGGGCCGATGAAGGCGTCAGCGCCAAGGGCCTGGGCATTTCAACCATTATCTGGCTGGCCGTGACCCAAATCGTCGCTTCCGGACTGGGTGGTTACATTGCCGGTCGCCTGCGGGTGAAATGGGCGAACATGCATGGCGATGAAGTCTACTTCCGCGACACGGCCCACGGCTTCCTGGCCTGGTGCGTGGCGACGCTGGTGACCGCGATGCTGGTCGTCGGCTCGGTCAGCGGCGTCGTCAGTGGCGGTGTGCAAGCCGGTGCGAATATGGTCGGTGGGGCCGCCAGTGCGGCGACGCAAGCGGCCGGCACCGCCGCCGGTAACACCGACAGCGACCAGTACGGCTATTTTGTCGACAGTCTGTTCCGCGACGATCGCCCGGCCGCCATCAGTGATGACGCTGCCCGCGGCACGGTGACCCGCATCTTCGTGCGCTCCCTGAGCAACGACGGTCAACTGGCGGCCGAAGACCGCACGTATCTGGCGCAACTGGTGGCGCAACGGACCAACCTCACTCAGGCCGACGCTGAACGTCGTGTCGATGAAGTCTATGCCCGCACCCAGAAAGCCGTTGCCGACGCGAAACTGGCCGCTCAACAAGCTGCCGACACGGCTGCCAAAGTCGCTGCATGGACATCGTTGTGGATGTTCATTGCACTGCTGATCGGTGCGTTTTTTGCCAGCCTCGCCGCCACGTTCGGCGGTCGTCGTCGGGATGCCGTGGTGTATCTGGAAACAGATGATTACGTGACCACCGTGCCTGTTCGCTAACCCTGGAGAATCATCATGCGCTCATTACTATTGTTCTTTCTCGGTGTACCCATCCCGATCATCATCCTGATCGCCCTGTTCATGCATTGATCCTCTGAGGCTCATGCCTCTGCCGCTTCTGCCTCGGGCAGAAGCGGCGTTTTGCGTTTCATGCGGCTGATAACCTCGAAAGATGATTTTTTAATTAGATATAAGCTGAAACAAATTAATTAGTGGGTCGATGTTGCGGGGTTAGTTGCTATTTTTCTGAGATACAGATGATGCGTATTCTCATTTGGTGCACTCATGAGAGTGCTGGAAGTGCAGGTGGGGGTGGTGTTTTTACAGTGCTGAGCTTGTGGTGTTACATCCTGTCTATTGTTCTCGCTTGCTGGATATTATTTTTTGAATAGCATTGCTGCGCTTCTACTTCATGAAATTTATCGAGAGATACATGGATTCGTTAGAGGCGTACCTTCCTGTTGAACCATCAATGCAAAAATACTTCCCGCTCCATGATTGGTCGTTGTTAAAAGGGGGTGAAGTTGAGTTTATGTATGGGGAAATGTGTCAGCATGCCGAACTCATCGCCTGTGAGGCATACCTCACTATCTTTCGCGATTTCGGATTAGAAGATCTATCCAGGATGTTGGCTTTTTCCCAAACGCGTGACCGGGGCTTGAAGGGTAAGGTGCTTGATCTTAAGGCCTCGGGTGTCGGTGTCGACAGCTTTTATCAATGCGTCGGCCAGGGCGTTTTTCCCATCTCGCCCGTTACCAGGCCTGTCGAGCAGTTGGAAAACTGTGAGGAACCTGATTTCCTGCACGATATGATCGGCCATGTTCCTTATTTGCAGGATGACGAAGTTGTCCAATTAATGCTTGGCCTTTGTCATCATCTGAACAGCACTGTGGATGATGCTGTTAAGGATCAGTTGATGAAACTATGGTTTCATGTTTTTGAATTTGGGCTGGTGCTTGAGAAAGGACAGCTCAAGGCGTTTGGTGCCGGGCTTATCAGTTCCAGAAGAGCTTTTTTAAACATAAAGGAATCACCGATTTTATTTGCCTCGAAAGAATCGGTATTGAACGCGGATATCAGTGCCGATGGGCTTCCGCATTGCTATTTTCTACATCAGGGAAAAGCGGAGTTGCTTGAGTTTACCCGTTCTACTTTGCAAGAGATGGTGGCCGCATGATTGATCAACAGTCGCTGAGTGTGTTGCCTGAGTTGATGCATAAATTAAAAAGCGGGTTTTCTCCGGGTAGCGATTTCTCCATCCCCTTGGATCATCATGATCAAGAAATATTAGAATCGCTGGTTCAGCGGCTGAAAAATACAGATCCTTATTTTTCACCTGACTATATGGGGCATATGTCCTCGTACGTGCATCCGCTTTCCTCGTCAGCTTATTGGTTAGCCATGCAGCTCAACAGCAACAACCACTCTTATGACGGCGGACGCGCGACGACTGAGCTGGAGCATGAGTGCATCAGCGAACTCGGTAACCTGTTTGGCTGGAACACTGCACAAGGGCATTTGTGCAGTGGCGGTACAATCGGTAATTTTGAAGCACTCTGGAGTGCCAGAGAGCAGGGCTGTAACGTTGTGATTGCCAGCCGCAGCGCTCACTACTGCCATAAGCGCGCAGCGGGCATTCTCGGGATGACTTACCTGGAAGCCCGCGTCGATGAACAGCATCGCATCGACCTGGAACATGTCAGCGAAATGCTCGCCGGGTCTGGTTCTGCGGTTATCGTCGCGACGTGCGGTACGACAGCCGTTGGCGCGGTGGATGGCATTGCGCAGCTGGCCAGTCTGGCGATGTCGCATTCGTCATTGCTGCATGTCGATGCTGCCTATGGCGGGTACTACAGGCTTGTAGCCTCATGCCTCGACAAGAAGGTTGGCAGTGACTTGCGCGCCATCACGCTTGCCGATTCAGTTGTAGTAGACCCGCACAAGCACGGAATGCAGGGGTTTGGTTGCGGGGCGGTGCTGTTTCGCGATGACCGGCAACGGGTGTATGCCCACGAAGCACCCTACACCTATGGAGACAAGACAAGGGACCACCTTGGGTTGATCAGCCTCGAGTGCTCTCGACCGGGTGCAGCCGCCGCCGCACTATGGGCCACATTGCAGGCATTTCCGTTGGTTGCCGAAGGGCGGTTTGGCGAGCGATTACGTACTTGCCATGATCAGGCAATCGCCTTCTACGAAGCATTGCTGGATCATCCCCGTTATCGCCCGCTCTTGAAACCGGACACCGATATCGTGTGCCTTGTCCCCAGAGCGTGTGCTGATCCGGTCGACCAGCTGACAATGGTCCAGCAGGATGTCACCCGTTTGAAGACTGCCGGCATCCATGTGGCGACGATGCTGTTTGAAAGCCCGGGAGCCCCGGTTCTCCATGGCATCCGTTGTGTGATGATGAAGCCGGAGCACGGGGGGACAGCACAGCGACTGCTTGAAATACTGGGCACTCCCGGGTCTATGATCTGAAGCGCTATGGATTCAGTCCTCGAGCATGGGGGTACTGACAAACTCTTTTAAACCCTCGGCATAGGCGGCGAATGCGCTGATGTGTGGAAACGGCTGATCCTCCACCTGGTCAGGCACCACCAGATGGGTGAAGCTCCAGGCCACCGCCAGCGTAATCCCGTCCTGATCGATCGAGCCGTCAGTCTTCAGCGGTTGCATTTCCAACTCCCGCTCCAGCGCCGAGAACGCCGCCGCCAGTTGCCCTTCGACCCGTTCCACCCACGGCTCGAACTGAATCTCGGCGGGGCGCAGGTTGCGTTCGTAATAAAGCTGCACGGACTTCTCGCACGCTGCCAGCGCCAGGCCGATCAAGCGTAACGAACGCAGGCGTTGGTCGAGTTTGTCGGGCATCAGGCTTTTACCCGGTGCCGCCAACGCCTCCAGGTATTCGATGATCAATGTCGAGTCGATCAGCACCTCGCCATCATCCAGCACCAGCGTCGGCGCCTTGACCACCGGGTTGATCTGCTGGAATTGCTCGAAGTGCCGAAACACCGAAACCGATTGGTGATCGAGGTCGATGCCCAGGCGTTTGGCCGTAATGGCTACCCGTCGTACGTAGGGCGAATCCAGCATGCCGATCAGTTTCATTGCACCGCTCCTTCAGATGACCGTTTCGGGATGGATAACCTTAGCCGAGGTTCCACGTGCTGCAAAAACCTGTTGCACTTGCGGCTCATCTACCCGCAAATGCGGTCGATAACCCCTTCAGTCGCAGCCGTTTGTCTTCTATATACAGCCGCTCGATTGAATTTCTTGCTATAAACGCACTCCGATAACCACCGCAAAGGCTGCCATAGAGCACTTTCAGGGCTTTGTCGGACAAATTCGCTGACTTTTCAGTTGCTGGGGCCTCAAGTCGGCCTTAGACTGCCGCCCCTCGTAAATTGAGTGCCGGGTGGCGCTTGGAATAAACGGCGCCTTTCCGACGGCCAGACACGGTCAGCCGGAACGCTCCCTAATTCGCCTTAATGCACGTTTTTTTATAGAGATATCAATGACAAAGGACAAGTTGCTGGCCATGCCGGCGGATGACTACATGAATGCCGAGCAACATGCTTTTTTCTCTGAGCTGTTGCAGAACATGAAAGTCGAAACCCACGAGCGCATCGAGCAGAACCGCATCGCCATCGAAAGCCTGGACACCCCGGCCGATCCGGCTGACGCGGCGTCTGTCGAAGAAGAGCGCACCTGGCTGGTGAACGCGATCGATCGCGACCAGCGCATGTTGCCTCAGTTGGAACAGGCACTGGAGCGCATCAAGGAAGACAGCTTCGGCTGGTGCGACGACAGCGGCGAGGCCATTGGCCTGAAACGCCTGCTGATCAGCCCGACCACCAAGTACTGCATCGAAGCTCAAGAGCGTCACGAACAGATCGACAAGCACCAGCGTCAGGCCTGATTTCGTAGCGCCCCGCATCGCGGGCCAGTCCCACTCCTGAGGAGCAAGGCTGGCCCGCGATGCTTTTTTTCGTCTGCGAAAAACCTCGGGCACTTCTATTGATCTGCTGCATGCCCACTACTAATGGACCATGGATAATGGCGTTGTAGTGGCGTTTAATGCAGACACAATAATTAGAAGTTAAGTGGGGTGACGAAGATGACGAGAGACGGATCTCTGGTTGGGGCAGTGCCTGCACCAGTGCCTTTACCGGAAAACCGCTGGCTGACGCCGACCCTGCAAAGCATCGCGCTGGTGCTCTTGCTGTGTGGCATGACGCTGGGCGGCTGGTCGCTTTACCTCGGCCTGCCGCTGGCCGTGCTGATTATCTGGCTACCTCGGCTACGTTCCCGAGCCATCCCCAAAGAACTATCCGCCGACAGCTCCAGCGCAATCGCCGAGCTGACTCGCGATCTTTCCTACACCACCAGTCACAACGCTCTGTCAGCCGCTGGCGTGGCCTATTCGGTCAAACAGTTGGCGGACAAACTGCAATCGCAACTCGGTGCCGCGGCACAGATTGTCAGCAACGCCGAAGTGATGATCGCCACCGAACACGCGACCTCGACCCTCAGTCGAGCCGCCCTCAGCGCCGCCAGCGAAGCTCACCAGAGCAGCGCGGCAGGGCGCACGGAGCTGGTCGAGTCCATCAGCCGCATGCATCAACTCAGTCAGCGCGCCAGCAACAGCCGTGAGCTGATCGAAGCCCTGAGCTTGCGCAGCGACGATATCCAGCGGGTCACGCTGGTGATCCAGTCCATCGCCAGCCAGACCAACCTGCTGGCCTTGAACGCGGCAATCGAAGCGGCCCGGGCCGGAGAACACGGGCGCGGGTTTGCTGTGGTCGCGGATGAGGTGCGCGGCCTGGCTGCGCGTACGGCAACGGCGACCGGTGAAGTTGGCGAGATGGTCGCCGATATCCAGCAACGCACCGCGCAGGTGGTGGAGCAGATCCGCCAGTTGTCCAGCGATCTCGACATCGGCGTCCAACAGGTCGAGCACACCGGTGAGCACCTGGAAAACATCGCGCGCCTGGCGGCTGGCGTCGAAAGTCAGGTCGGCGAAATCGCCAGGGGTGCCGAGACCAACCGTGAGCAGCTCGACAGCCTGTTTCATGCCATCGAGCAGATGCGCGGCGACCTGGCGATCAGCGATCAACAGACTCAGCGCCTGGCTCAGGCTGCGGTGCAGATGGAAGGGCAGGCTGAAACCATCAGTGAGCGTCTCGCCGAAGTCGGACTGGATGACTATCACCAGCGGATTTATGACCTTGCCCGTGAAGGCGCGAGTCAGATAGCGGCGCGTTTCGAAGCTGATATCGACCAGGGCGTTGTCAGTCTTGATGATTTGTTTGATCGCAGTTATCAGGCCATTCCCAATACCAGCCCGGCGAAGTTCCAGACGCGTTTCGACCGTTACACCGATAAGATTTTGCCGGCGATTCAGGAGCCGTTGTTGCCGCGTCATGAAGGGCTGGTGTTTGCCATCGCCTGTACGCAGCAGGGTTATGTGCCGACCCATAACAAAGTGTTCAGCCAGCCGCTGACGGGGGATGTGCAGGTTGATACGTTGCAGAACCGTACGAAACGCAAGTTTGCCGACCGTACCGGGATTCGGTGTGGCAGCCATCAACAGGCTGTTTTGTTGCAGACGTATACGCGGGATACCGGGGAACTGATGCATGATCTTTCGGTGCCGATCATGGTCAAGGGGCGGCATTGGGGTGGGTTGCGTTTGGGGTATAAGCCGGAGAATGCTCGCTGAGTTGAGCGGTTGGGGGCATATCCATTTCTGCGGTAACGGCGGCTAATGGTTTCGCCCTTACGGCGAGTCACTTGGAGAAGCGCCAAGTAACCAAGCGCTTTTGCCCCTTTCGTTCGGTGGCTCGCTAAGGCTCGCCATGCCCTCCTTCCGGTCCTGCTCCGTGGGCCCGCCGCCATCGGCCATCCATGGCCGGGGGCGGCTAACCCGGCATCCCTGCCGGGTTGCCCACTGCGCAGAACCTCCACTCGGCCTCTCGAGGGGGCGACGACCGCGACAGCACCGCGAGGCGGCCTTCGGGCCGACCTGGCTCTTCGGATATATGCATTCCCCTGTGGGAGCTGGCTTGCCAGCGATGGTCGTTAACGATGACGCGTGCGGTCTGAAGGAACGCGGCGTCTGGGCGTTCATCGCTGGCAAGCCAGCTCCCACAGGGTTCTGGGTACATCCGCAAAAACAGGTTGTCTCCCACAGGGTTCCGGATACATCCGCAAGAACAGGTCGTCTGTCAGGCCGCATTCGCGAGCAAGCCCGCTCCCACAGTGGATTGTTGGTGGGCGTTACATTGGTGTTCACCCCCGATGATCCTGACGAACTTCAGGCCGGCTCTCAGGCCGCCTCGCTTTGGTTTTTGATCTGGCTTTTGATCTTGATCTGCCCCGTCGGAAGGCCGAGCGCAGGTGCTGCGGAGTGGGCAACCCGGCAGGGATGCCGGGTTAGCCGCCCCCGGCCATGGATGGCCGATGGCGGCGGGCCCACGGAGCAGGACCGGAGCGAGGGAATGGCGAGCCTAGGCGAGCCACCGTACGTCAGGGGCGCTTGGCGCTTGGTTACTTGGCGCTTTTCCAAGTAACTCGCCGTAAGGGCGAAACCATAAGTCGCCGTTACCGCAGCAACGGATATGTACACCATCAAACCCTACATCGCCCAACACACAGCCATCGCAGGCAAGCCAGCTCCCACAGGGTTCCGCGACCATCCGCGGGACCTGAACCGGCAGCCATTTTCTCAAGCAATCTGCATCACGGCATTATTGCGGTTCTGGCAATTAATCTATGCAGCGCAGTCGCTTTTTCCTCGCCGATGAACTCATTACCCTGTCCGCATGGTTAGGTAGCTAATGAAATCAAGAGGTCAGCATGCAAACCAGAGTCGATGTCGCGGTGATGATTGGCAGCGGCGTGCCCGCCTGTTTGCGTGCGGCGGGGCAGAGTGTCTGCTGGGTCGTGTTGCTGAACGGCGAACGCCGGGGGACGGCATTCTCCAGTCGCGAAGAAGCACAAGAGTGCAGGGCTGCCTGGTTGGCGCAACTAAGTGCCGAAGCCCCCGACAGCCTGCATTGACTAGTGAACCTGATGCATCCGCAGGTTCAAGTCGTCGACCACCCGCGCCCAATCAGCATCTTCACGCAATTGCTCTTTCAGGAAGCCAGCTTGTTGCGGTGTCCAGAATTCAGCATCGATGAGCTTTTTATCGTCGGGCAGAGGGGAATGGCTGGCGATGAAATCGTCGATGGCCTTTTCGCTGGAGTCCAGGCCAAGTTGGTCGAACAAGCCTTTCAAGTCGTGTGTCGGTGAGTCCATCTTCATCTCCTTGCAGTTAATCGATCGCGAGCAGTGCGCAATCCACTGTGCAGTGGCTATGCATCTGAGAGAACGGCGCGCCAAGAGTTCGATAGGGGTTTAGCAGCTTTCTCCGGATTCGCCACCAATGATGGCAATGGGCTATTGCCTGGTGGCATTTCAAGGATTACGATGCCGTCGCGTTTCTGGCGTCACTCTGCCGCCAGTCAAAGAGTCCATACACGGATGTAGTCGACACTCGTTCCCAAGGTTTAACACCTTCCGGTGCTGATCCGTCCCATCCTTTGTGCGATTTCTTTTGAGCCGACGCGACTCCGATCCCGCATGAAAAAGGATGTAAACAGTGAAGCGTCTAGCTTATTTGATGGCCATCGCGCTTGGCCTGTCGTTGACCGGCTGTGTGTCATTCACGCCGCTGGGGCCTATCGGCGAACCCCTGAGTGCTGCGCCGTCCACCCTCGATCGTAGTGCCGAGATCAGCGATGTGGTGATTTCCGCTCCCGATCTGGACGATAAGGAGCGTGCCGCCGGTAGCCGGCAGTTGACCGATCAGGTCAGCGCCTATGTCGATAAAAGCGACTATTTCAAGCGGATCGTGGTGTTCCCGGCGAAGGCCGGCGAGGACGACGTGGTCCTCAAGTTCAACCTGACCTCACTGGCTGGAAAACGCACCATGCACCCGGCTTACATCCCGGGTGCGCTGGTTACGCTGACGATCTGGATCTGGGTCGACGGCCCGATCTACGTCGACAAGTACGACCTTGCCGGCGAACTGATCATCGAAGACCGCCAGGGCAAGCAATTGGCCAGGTCGGTCGAGCAGGTCAAGCTCGACAAGAATGTCGGCCTGTGGAATGCCGATTACCTCAATCCTCGTCTTGGCGGTACACAGTTGCGCGAATTGATCGCTCAATTGCTGGCCAGTGCCACCCCTCAACTGCGAACCCCGTCCAAGGAGCTGGCTGCACATGAATAAGTACCTACTGATTTTGTTGCTGTTGGTCAGCAGCACCCTGACGGGTTGCATCTCCTACTCCCAGCATCAATTGCCGCCAGTCGAACAGTGGCCGCCAGCCCAGGCCAGGCAGGACAAGCCCACGGCTTATCTGCATGTGACCACCCAGAGTCAGTTCAACGGCGAACTGTCGGGTGGTGTGGGGAATGCGGAGTTGGTGCAAAAGCACATTCTGGAAACGTTCAAGGAGTCCGGGCAATTCAAAAGCGTGACGACGGACAAGGTCGATTCGAGCCTGTACGTATCGAGTACCTTGACCAACAACGAGCAAGGGAATCTGGCCAGTGCCTGGCTGACCGGGTTCACGCTGTTCGTGATTCCTACCACGTTCAGCAACACGTTCACGCTGGAAACGGTATTCAAGGATCAGGAAGGCAATGTGCTGGGCAAGATCGTCAAACAGGAAAGTACTCGCACCTGGTTGCAGGTCCTGCTGATTGTCGGTTTGCCATTCAATGAACGCGGGGATGCGCTGCTCAAGCACCTGACCCAAAGCACGCTGGATGAAGCAGTCAAACGCAAACTGATCTGACCTTGTCGAGACACCGTGCAGCCTGTTCAAGGCGTGCACACCGCAGGTACCTCGCGGGCCGAGGTACCTGTTCCAGACGGGGATTGGCCCGGCACAACTTCGGTTGAAGTTGTTCAATCCGTTACTTCAATCGTTTAATACAGTTCTTCCGGCCCGTCAGGGCGTCGGCGAGTCGTGTTCAGGCTTTCAACGCACCTTCATCGACAGCGAGCTTCAGGGCCTTGGCGGCTTCCTGGGCGGCGATGGCGGCGATGTCCGAAGTTTTGAACCAGCGATCTTTCTCGACCTGGTGATACGTCACCGTGGTGAGAGGCGGTTTGGCGCGCATGATAATGACGGCCTGGAATTCGCCTTCGACTTCTCTGGCTTCGCCCCGGATAAAAAATTCACCGATATCAAATTCCGTCACGTAGCAGCCTTCCCTTGGAAATATTCTATTGTGTTGAACGCCGTCCGGCTTGGGAACGGGTTTCATTGGTTCGGCAGTATGGCAGTAGTTGCTTGCCGACGGCTGAGTTAACTCGTCGGCGTGACGAAACGTCTATAGGAAGGGAATGAGGCAGAACGTTCAGCTGCGTAACTCGAGCGCGCGAGCAAGCGCACAGGCTTCGTTATGATTGCTGCGGAAACCTCTTACGTGGCCCGTGGAAATTTCCTTGATGTGGAAGAAGGCATTACCGGCCAATACCACCTGGAAGCGCGGCATGGCGGGCTCGGCAGGGTGAAACGCCGTGTGCGGGAACATCGCAGGGGGCAGCGTGGATGGATGGTTTGTGTGAGGCGTGAAGTGTGTCAGTGTGCACATATGAAGTCCTTTTCATGGTTTTGCCGACGTGTGTACGTCGTTTTGGGTAGTCTCGATGAGCATCGCTGCTCTAGAATCACCGCCACGGGTTGGTGATTGATGTTCATCTAAAGCAATTTTTTGCGGGCGATATGTCGGAAAAATGCTTTTTTTGCAGCGTTTTTTCCCTAAGGTTGGTAATCCTGTTTTTCCGGCGGACAGAAGGGCGTTTTCCTTCAACTTCTGACGAACGCCAGGCAAGACGCCGCGAGTGACATTCCAGTAGTCTTCTCACGCCTCGCGATGGATGGGCACTCTGCTCGTTTCCGGATTCGACCCGGGCCCTTTGGCTACAATCTTCGGCATTGCCGCTTTTTTCTGCTGGGCGCTGCCTGACAGCGTGCAGCATCATTTTCAGATGTGGGGATGTTTCCTTGGCAGTAAGTAATCTCGATATGCATGCTTTGTTCGTGCTGGGTGATTTGCGCGCAAAGCTGGTTAAACAGTTCCAGTCACGTTTTGTTTACATCACCGAACAGAACGCTGAAGGCATTTACATTGCCGAACTCGACACCGAATCTGCGCTGGTGGTGGACGACAAGCCGGGCTTGAAGCTCAAGGTTGGCGATCATTTCAGCGCATCGGTGTTGCCCAGCCGTGAAGGCGGCAAGCTGGAGATCAAGTTCCGCGAAATCAAACTGACGGTGTACGGCCTCGGCGATTACGCCTTCGTGACCACGGCCGACGGCCATGGGATCGTGTTCAAGGAAGGTCACAGCGTGGTGATGGTGTTTGCCGCTCACCAACAGTTGCAGGAAGGCTTGACCAAAACCCTGAAAGCCGTGACGGCCAAGGCAGCCAAGTGGCGCAAGGGTGAACTGGTGACGTTCAAGGCCAGCGAGTAATGGCTTCGGGCTTGCAGGCTCTTTCCGAAAATTAATCCTCACCCCTCGAAAGCAGGAACCTCTACTACAGTCAGTTGACTGAGTATTTTGAGGCTTGCGGTCTTTATCAGGCCATCCTGCTATTGCTGTGAACAGCACGAGGTGCAAAAGCATGAACGGATTTCAACGGTTGCTGACCGCTGTCCTGGTCGTTATCGGTCTGGGTTCGCCCGTTCCGGTACTCGCCGCCCAGGCGCCAATCCACTTCGCCGACCTGAATTGGGAAAGCGGCAGCCTGATCACCGATATCCTGCGGATCATCGTCGAGAAGGGCTATGGGTTGCCGACCGATACCCTGCCGGGGACAACCATCACGCTGGAGACCGCCCTGGCCAACAATGACATTCAGGTCATTGGCGAAGAATGGGCCGGTCGCAGCCCGGTCTGGGTCAAGGCCGAGGCCGAAGGCAAGGTCGTCAGCCTGGGCGATACGGTGAAGGGCGCCACCGAAGGCTGGTGGGTGCCCGAATACGTGATCAAGGGCGACCCGGCGAAAGGCATCAAGGCGCTGGCGCCGGACCTGCGCAGCGTCAGCGACCTGCCGAAATACAAGGGTGTGTTCAGTGATCCGGAATCCCCGGGCAAGGGCCGCTTCCTCAACAGCCCGATCGGCTGGACGTCGGAGGTGGTCAACAAGCAGAAGCTCAAGGCGTATGGCCTGGACGACAGCTATGTGAATTTCCGCAGCGGCTCCGGGGCGGCACTGGATGCGGAAATCAGTTCGTCGATTCGTCGTGGCAAGCCGGTTCTTTTCTATTACTGGTCGCCGACACCGTTGCTTGGGCGTTTCAAACTGGTTCAGCTGGAAGAGCCGCCGTTCGACGCCGAAGCCTGGAAAACCCTGACCGACGCCGATAACCCGAACCCTAAACCGACCCGCTCATTGCCCTCGAAACTGTCGATTGGCGTGTCCACACCGTTCCAGAAACAGTACCCGCAGATCGCCGATTTCTTTACCAAGGTCGATTTCCCCATCGATCCGTTGAACAAGGCGCTGGCTGAAATGAGCGAGAAACATACCCCGCCACGGCAGGCGGCGGAGGCGTTCATGAAGGCGCACCCGGATGTGTGGCAGGCGTGGGTGCCGAAGGATGTGGCGGATAAGGTGTTCGCCGAATTGAAATAATGCAGTAAGCCGGATGCCGCTTTCCTCGGACTGCCTGGCGGCGGCTCGCTCCACACTGACTGCGCACTTCTAAAAATGCCGACTAGGATGATTCTGTTCAAATCCCTTTCAAGGATTCTCGACCATGACATTTGTGTTGGCTCAATGGCTGGTGACCATCTTCGCGGTGATCAGCCTGATACATGTCTACTGGGCGCTGGGTGGCGAGTGGGCTGCCGTGGCGGCCGTACCGCAGGTGCCAGGGGAGAACGGCGCGAGATCACGGCCCGCGTTCAAGCCTTCGGGGTGGTTGACGTTGCTGGTGGCTTTCGGATTGCTGCTGATCGCTGCGCTGGTGTGCTTGCGGGTCGGCTGGTGGATACCGGCGGTGTCCCATCAATCGCTGCAATGGGTGATCAGCGCCATCGCCATGCTGATGTTCGCCCGGGCGATTGGCGATTCGAACCTGGTGGGGTTCTTCAAAGACGTCAAAGACTCGAAATTTGCCCGGCTGGATACGTGGGTTTATTCGCCGTTGTGTGTGGTGTTGGGCGCGGGGTTGTTGGCTGTTGCCTGGGTTTGAAAAGCTTCGCGGGCAAGCCTCGCTCCTACGGGTTTTGAGTTGGATCACCCATTTGTGATCGACATAAAACCCGTAGGAGCGAGGCTTGCCCGCGAAGAGGCCCTATCAATCAATACAAATATCAAAACCTAACTCCCGCTCTCACTGCGCCGGCTACTCACCTCAGCCGGCACATCATCCCCCGCCATGCGCTTGCGGAACAACGCTGCCCGCGCCAGCAGCAGCGTCGTGACCGGCACGGTAATCGCCAGCAGAATCGGTATCAGCCAGGCATGCAACACCGGCCCTGACTTGAGCGCCGAAAAGTAGATGATCGATGCCAGCGCCACGCACCACGCACCCAATGTCGAGGCCAGTGCCGGCGGGTGCATGCGCTGGAAGTAATCCTTCATCCGCACCAGTCCGATCGCGCCGATCAACGCAAAAACACTGCTGAGTACCAGCAGGATCGCCACCGGGATTTCCACCCACAGAGACAGTTCAGCGCTCATTCGATCACCTCGCCACGCAGCAGGAATTTCGCCAGGGCAAACGAGCCGACGAAGCCGAACAGCGCGATCAGCAGCGCCGCTTCGAAGTAAGTGTCACTGGCGTAACGAATACCCAGCGTCAGCATCATCAGCATCGCGATGATGTACAGGTAATCCAGCGCCAGAACCCGGTCCTGCGCCGACGGCCCTTTGAACAGGCGGATCAGCGTCAGCACCATCGCCACGGAAAAAATGAACAGGCTCAAGAGAACCGCATTCGACAGCAACGGGCTCATTCGAAGATCTCCATCAAGGGGCGCTCGTAGGTCGCCTTGAAGTGCTGGATGAACAATGCTTCGTCCTCCAGATCGAAGACGTGCAGCAATAGAATGCTGCGGTCCAGCGCCAGTTCCGACCAGACCGTACCGGGCACCACCGTGCAGATCATCGCCAGCGCCGCCAGGCCGTTGGCGTCACGCAAGTCCAGCGGCACCTTGATGAACTTCGAACGCGGCGGGCACCGACCGGCGTTCAAGACGCTCCAGGCCACGGCGAGGTTGGAGACCAGCACGTCACGCCCGACGATGAAGAACAAACGCAGGATCACGCCGGGATGCCGGATGCGGATCGGCAGGGGGCGCAACTTGCGCATCATCAGCGGCGCGATAAAACCAAGCACCGCACCCAGCAGCAGATTGCCGGGGCTGATCGACAGGTTCAGCACCAGCCACAACACCCACAGCGCCAGCGACAGCCACGGTGCAGGAAACAGACGCTTCATGGCTGCACCTCCGCGACCGCTGCCTTGGCTTCCGGGCTCGGAACCGCGCGGGTGCCGAGCACCGCCATCACGTATTGCTGCGGATTGTTCAAGGCCTGCGCGGCCGCCTGGGTGTAGCGCAGCAGCGGCTCGGCCTTGAAGGTCAGCACAATGCTCAAGCCCAACAGCGCGATGATCGGCACGCATTCGAGCCGGCGCAGTAATGGCGAAGGCCGCTCTTGCGGGGTCCAGAAGCGCTGGATGCCCAAGCGCGAAAAGGTAATCAGCGACGCCAGCCCGGAGAGAATCAGCAACGCCAGCAAGCCCCACGCGGCGTTCGACACCGGTTCATCCGCGCCATTGCCCAACCCCAGCGGATTGAGCAAGGCGCTGAGCAAGCCCAGTTTGCCGATGAACCCGGACAGCGGCGGCATGCCGATGATCAGCAACGCGCAAGCAATGAAACTCAAGCCGAGGAAGGCCATGGTCCAGGGAATCACCTGGCCGACCACGGCTTTCTGTTCGTCATCGAGGTTGATGCCTTTGGGCGGTTGCAGGGATTCCAGCGGCCGGGCAATCAGGTCGCCGTCATCGAACAGCGGCATTTCGTTGGCCGAACGCGAACGCTCGATCAATTCGGCCAGCAGGAACAGCGCGCTCAACGCCAGGGTCGAGCTGACCAGATAGAACAGCGCCGCGCCAATCAGGTTCGGCTGGGCGAAACCGATGGCCGACAGCAGAATTCCCGCCGACACCAGAATGCTCAGGCTGGCCATGCGTTCCAGCCGTTGCGCCGCGAGGATCGCCACGCCGGCGCAAACGATGGTCGCCATGCCGCCGTAGATCAGCCAGTCGCCGCCAAAATACGCCGACGCGCCGGCCTGACCGGAGAACAGCAAAGTCCATAAGCGCAGCAAGGTGTAGACGCCGACCTTGGTCATGATCGCGAACATCGCCGCCACTGGCGCGCTGGCCGAGGAATAGGCTGGCACCAACCAGAAGTTCAGCGGCCACATGCCGGCCTTGGCCAGGAACGCCACGGCGAGAATCGCCGCGCCGGCATGCAGCAGGCCGCGATCGGCTTCCGGCACCAGCGGGATTTTCAGGGCCAGATCGGCCATGTTCAGGGTGCCGGTGACGCCGTAGATCAGCGCCGCGCCAATCAGGAACAGCGACGAGGCCAACAGATTGATCGAGATGTAATGCAGCCCCGACGACACCCGCGCCCGGCCCGAACCGTGGAGCATCAGACCGTAGGAGGCCGCCAGCAGCACCTCGAAAAACACGAACAGGTTGAACAGGTCCGCCGTCAGGAACGCGCCGTACAGGCCCATCATCTGAATCTGGAACAGCGCGTGGAAACTCGAACCGGCGCCATCCCAGCGGGCCATGGCGAACAGCAGGGCGCTGACGCCGATGATCCCGGTCAGCACCAGCATCAGCGCGGACAAGCGATCGACCACCAGCACGATGCCGAACGGCACTTGCCAGTTGCCCGGCAGGTACACGCCGATGGAGCCGGGCACGCCGGTGGTTTGCGTCCATTGCAGCAACAGCACGGATATCCCGAGACCGAGCAGGCTGGAGAACAAGTTGATTTTGGCCTTCAGCGGGCGATGTTTCTCGCCCAGCATCAGCATGATCGCGGCGGTCAGCAGCGGCAGCAGAATCGGTGCCGCGATCAGGTGCGTCATCGCATTCATTCTTTTGGCTCCCGGCCATCCACATGGTCGGTACCGGTCAGGCCGCGAGAAGCGAGCAGCACCACGAGAAACAGCGCGGTCATGGCGAAGCTGATCACGATGGCGGTCAGCACCAGCGCTTGCGGCAGCGGGTCGGTGTAATGCAGCAGATCCTGGGGCACGCCGTCCTTGATGATCGGCTCCTTGCCGATAAACAGGCTGCCCATGCTGAAGATGAACAGGTTGACGCCATAGGACAGCAGGCACAGGCCCATGACCACCTGGAACGTCCGTGGCCGCAGCACCAGCCAGACGCCGGACGCGGCCAGTACGCCGATGGCGATTGCGATGACTTCTTCCATCAGACGGCTCCTTTCGTGGCGACGGATCTGGGCAGGGCCGCGGTTTTGTGGCCGCGTACCGATTGGTGTGCGAGGGCGGTGAGGATCAACAGCGTCGAGCCGACCACCACCGAGTACACGCCAATGTCGAAGAACAGCGCGCTGGCGATGTGGATGTCACCGAGCAGCGGCAGTTCGAAATGCCAGGTGTGGGTGGTCAGGAACGGATACCCGACCGCCATCGCCCCGAGCCCGGTGGCTGTGGCGAACAGCAAACCAGTGCCCATCCAGCGCAGCGGTCGCAGGCTCATTTGCGCCTCGACCCACTGCGTGCCGGCGACCATGTATTGCAGGATGAACGCGACCGACATCACCAGTCCTGCGACAAACCCGCCGCCGGGCTGGTTGTGCCCGCGCATGAACAGGTAGATCGACACCACGAACGCGATCGGCAGCAGCAGGCGAACCAGCACCGCCGGCACCATCATGAACCCGAGTGCGGTGTCGCTGGCCTGACGCGGGTTGACCAGATCGGTGACCACGTCCGGCGCGAGCAAACGCTGTTGGGCGGGCAATTGCAGGCTTTCTTTTGGCGGGCGGAAGCGTCGCAGCAGGGCGAACACGGTCAAGGCCACCGCCACCAGCACGGTGATTTCGCCGAGGGTGTCGAAGCCGCGGAAGTCCACCAGCATCACGTTGACCACGTTGCTGCCACCGCCTTCAGGCAGGGCGCGGCTGAGGTAGAACGAGGAAATATCGTTGGGTGTCTGACGCGTCAGCATTGCGTACGAAAGTAACGCCATCCCACCGCCTACAGCGATCGACAGCAGCAAGTCGCGCAGACGCCGGATGCGCGCCTTGCGCAGTGTGCTCGGTAGTGGGGAAACTTCTTCGATCCGCCGAGGCAACCAGCGCAGGCCTAGCAGGATCAGCACGGTGGTCACCACTTCGACCACCAGTTGCGTCAACGCCAGGTCCGGCGCGGAGAACCAGACGAAGGTGACGCAAGTCATCAATCCGCAGACACTGACCATGGTCAGGGCCGCGAGCCGGTGATACTTGGCTTGCCACGCCGCGCCGAGGGCGCAGGCAATCGCCAGGAGCCACAAGGTCACGAACACGATCGAGCCCGGAATCTTCGGCCGGTCGCCCCAGCTCAGGCTGCTGTGGAGCATCGGGATCAGCCCGGCCAGTACCGCGGCGAGCACCATCAGGAACAGTTGGGTTTGCAGGCGCTTGGTGCTGATCCGCCGCTCCAGGCGACGGGCCAGGCGCATCATGATCACCAGGCTGCGCTCGAACAGGCGCTTGCCGTTGAACAGGCCAATGACCGGTGGGTATTTGAACCGTCCGCGCTTGAGCTGGTTGCGCAGCAGCAGGTAAAGCACGATGCCGCCGGACATGGCGATCAGGCTCATGATCATCGGCGCGTTCCAGCCGTGCCAGATGGCGAGGCTGTATTCCGGCAGCGTGCCGCCGACGACGGGCAGGGCCGCAGCGGCCAGCAACGAGCCGACCACTTGCGCCGGGAAAATCCCCACGATCAGGCAGGTGAACACCAGCAGCTCCACCGGCGCCCGCATCCAGCGCGGAGGCTCGTGCGGGGTGTGCGGCAGGTCGGTGGCGGTCGGGCCGAAGAACACGTCAACCGTGAAGCGCAGTGAATAGGCAACGCTGAACGTGCCGGCGATGGTCGCGACGATCGGCAGGGTCATCTCGACCCAGGCGGTCGCATTGATAAACATGGTTTCGGCGAAGAACATCTCTTTCGACAGGAAGCCGTTGAGCAGCGGCACACCGGCCATCGAGGCGCTGGCGACCATGGCCAGGGTGGCGGTGAACGGAATCAGTTTGATCAGGCCGCTGAGCTTGCGAATGTCACGGGTGCCGCTCTCGTGGTCGATGATCCCGGCGGCCATGAACAGCGACGCCTTGAACGTGGCGTGGTTGAGAATGTGGAACACGGCGGCCACGGCGGCCAGCGGACTGTTCAGGCCCAGCAGCAGGGTGATCAGGCCGAGGTGGCTGATGGTCGAGTAGGCCAGCAGACCCTTGAGGTCGTTCTGGAACATTGCGCAATACGCGCCGAGCAACAAGGTGCACGCGCCGGCGCCGCTGACGATGTAGAACCATTCTTCACTGCCGGACAACGAAGGCCACAACCGCGCCAGAAGAAAAACCCCAGCCTTGACCATGGTCGCCGAATGCAGATAGGCCGAGACCGGAGTCGGCGCCGCCATCGCGTGGGGCAGCCAGAAATGGAAGGGGAACTGCGCGCTTTTGCTCAGGGCGCCGATCAGGATCAGGGGTAACAAAACAGGGTAGAGGGCATGTGCGCGAATCAGATCGCCGGCGGCCAGGACCTTGTCCAGGTCATAGCTGCCGACCACATGGCCAAGCAGCATGACCCCCGCCAGCAAGCACAAGCCGCCCGCACCTGTGACCATCAGCGCCATGTAGGCGCCGCGACGTGCGTCGGCGCGGTGGTGCCAGTAGCCGATCAACAGGAATGAAAAGAGGCTGGTCAGCTCCCAGAAAAACACGATCTGGATCAGGTTGCCGGAAATCACCAACCCGAGCATGGCCCCCATGAACGCCAGGAAAAACGCGAAGAACCGTGGCACCGGATCGTCCGGCGACATGTAGTAACGGGCGTACAGCGACACCAGCGTGCCGATGCCCAGCACCAGCAACGAGAACAGCCAGGCAAACCCGTCCATGCGCAGAACGAAGTTCAGGCCCAGGCTGGGCAACCAGAAAAATTCTTCGCGGATCACGCCGCCATGGGCGATTTGCGGGTACAGGAGGGCGACCTGAATGGTGCCAATCAAGGCAACCAGGCCAGCCAACAGCGATTCGGTGTTACGCGCGTTGTGCGGCAGCAAAGCCGCAACACAGCTGCCGATAAAAGGCAGAAGCAGTAGAACTATCAGGGACATAGGCTTCTAATCTGCGGAAGTTTGTGAAGCATCATACGTGCCACTCCCCGGATCGCCAAACGGCAAGCTGTCGCAGAATCCTACACGGTAGATGGAAAAAGCCTGGTTCACATTGTTTCAGAGGGATGTGTTCAGCGGGTCTGCCCCTTCGCGGGCAAGCCTCGCTCCTACAGTTTTGTGTGGATACCCAAACTTGCGAACGACTCAAAACCTGTAGGAGCGAGGCTTGCCCGCGAAGGCAGTCGACTTGGCGCTACAAATGTTATGTCCTAACCCTGTGTCTCCCGCTCCAACTCTTCCTCAGCCGACGCAGCCTTACCCTTGGTCTTCAACTCACTCACAATCACCGCCGCGACAATCAACCCCGCGCCCACCAATGCAATCGCCGGCAACCGCTCCCCGGCGATCCGTCCGACAATACCGGCCCACACAGGCTCTCCCGCATAAATCAATGTCGCCCGGGTTGGCGAAACACTCTTCTGCGCCCAGTTCATCGCCACCTGTATCGCCGCACTCGCCGCGCCGAGGCCGAGGGCGCTGCACAGCAGGAACCATGAGAAGTCGGGAATGACTTCCTGGGTCGGCACCACCATCAAAAACGCCAGCACCGACGTGGTCGCCAATTGCACCACTGTCACCCGCCGAACATCGACCTGGCCGGCGTAAGTGCTGATCAGAATAATTTCAGCGGCAATCGCAATGGCGCTGATCAGCGTGGCGATTTCACCGGGGCTGAAATTGAACGACGCACCCGCAGGTCCCGACAACAGCATCAGCCCGGTAAAGGCCAGCATGATGCCGATACTCGGCATCAACCCCGGACGGCGTCCCAGCACCAGCCATTGCAGCAACGGCACGAAGGGCACGTACAACGCGGTAATGAAGGCCGACTGGCTGCTGGGAATGCTCTGCAACCCGACAGTCTGCAAGCCGTAGCCGAGCATGATCGCCACGCCGATAAAGGCGCCGGCCTTGAGTTCGAACAGGCTCAGTTCCCGCAAATGACGCCAGGAGAACAGCGAGACGATAATCGCTGCCGCCGCAAAGCGCAGGCCGACGAAGAACATCGGACCGCTGACGGTCATGGCGTGCTGCACCAGCAGGAAGGTGCCGCCCCAGACCATGGTGATCAGCACCAGCACGCACTCGGCCTTGCTGAACCGGGAGAATCGGGAAGAAGCCGGGGAGGAGTTCAACGACGTCATGACCTTGCGCGCTACCTGAGGGCGACGCACAATGCGTCGAATGTTGCGCAGTATACTGCCCAACCCCACCAAGTGAGCAATATAGTGCACAAAGATTCAACGCAACGGGCTTCGGTCCTTCAGCACGTCAGCCTGAACGTTCGGCGCCTGCGCCATGCGGCCGACATGAGCCAGACCGCCCTGGCGGAAAAGTCCGGGGTCAGTCGCCGCATGCTGGTGGCCATCGAGGCCGGCGAGAAGAATGTCAGCCTGACCACGCTTGACCGCGTGGCGGAAGCGCTGGACGTCGCGTTCAGCGACCTGATCCAGGCTCCGGATGCCCGCGATCCGAGCCGCATCAATGAAGTGGCCTGGGCCGGGACGATTCCCGGCAGCAAAGCCGTTCTACTCTCCAAAGCCACCGCCACCCGCGAAGTGGAACAATGGGAATGGTGCCTGCAACCGGGAGAACTTTACCCGTCGCAACCGGATGCCGACGGCTGGAGCGAGCAGATCTTCGTGTTCGAAGGTTGCCTGACTCTGATGATTGGCGACACGCCTCATGAGATTGCCGCCGGTGAGTTCTATATGTTCGCCAGCAACCAGCCGCATGCCTATCGCAACGACGGGCCGGTGGCGGCGCGGTTCGTGAGAAACGTGGTGATCTAACTGTTCGCCGATCAACACCGGATAGACACATTGCTGTTTTGAAGCTGCGCGTATTTCTCGAATAATTCATCAACCTCTTGAAACTAAACGAAATTAATTTCAGGCACGACTCCTGCAAAAGCTCTGGTGCATCCACCAGAATCCCGGAGTCGGCACATGACAGCCTCTGCCCAACCCCCTCGCACTGCCCACGTGATCCGCTCGGACGCCGAGGCGATTGCCGTCGCTCACAAGCTCGCTGCACGTTTCGCCGTCGAAGCCAGCTTGCGCGATCGCGAGCGACGCCTGCCGATCGCCGAGCTCGACGAGTTCTCCGCCAGCGGCCTTTGGGGCATCACCGTTCCCAAGGCATACGGCGGCGCCGGCGTTTCTTATGTGACGGTGGCGGAAGTGATCAAGATCATTTCCGCTGCCGACTCCTCCCTCGGCCAGATCCCGCAGAACCACCTCGGCGTGCTCGACATCCTCCTGCAAACCGCCACTGAAGAGCAGAAGCGCTACTACTTCGGCAAAGTCCTGCAGGGTTACCGGTTCGGCAACGCTTTCTCCGAATCCAAAAGCAAAAACGCCGGGGCGTTCGAAACCCGTATTGGTTTCGATCAGGACACCGCGCAGATCGACGGCGAGAAGTTTTACTGCACTGGCGCACTGTTCGCGCACATCGTCCCGGCCGTTGCGGTCAACGCGCAGAACCAGGCCTTCATCGCGTTCATCGAGCGCGACAATCCCGGTTTGACCGTGATCGACAGCTGGGACGGTTTTGGCCAGCGCACCACCGCCAGTGGCGGCGTCACCCTGAACGCGGTGAAGGTCCCGCTGAGTGCGGTGATCCCGGCTCACAAAGCGTTCGACGAACCCACCGCCGACGGCCCGATTTCACAAATCATTCAAGCCGCGGTGGACACCGGCATCGCCGTTGGCGCGCTGGAAGAAACCAAGCGCTACGCCCGCGAATCCCGGCCATGGATCGACAGCGGCCAGGATCACGGCTGGCAGGACCCGTTCAGTATCGCCGCCATCGGTGACCTCGAATGGCGCGTCCACGGCACCGAAGCGATTCTCAAGAAGGCCGGCCAGGCCATCGACGCGGCGTTGCTCAACGCCAATGAAGACACGGTGGCCCATGCCTCGGTGGTGGTCGCCCAGGCCAAAGTCCTGTCCGCCGAGATCGCCTTGCTCGCCAGCAGCAAACTCTTCGAACTGGCCGGCACCCGCTCGGTGCTCGGCAAGTACAACCTCGACCGCCACTGGCGCAACGCGCGCACTCACACGCTGCACGACCCGGCGCGCTGGAAATACCACCTGATCGGCAACTACCTGCTCAACGGCGTGAAGCCCGCGCGCCACGCCTGGAACTGAGGAGCCCACCATGAATGCCTTGACCCAATCGATTGCTGCCGGGCAACCCCTGGCCAAAAGTCAGCACGACTTGTACAACGCCCGCAGTTTGCTCGACGCGACCCTGCGTTTCGTTCGCCAACAAAGCCAGATCAAGGATGACCCTTACGTCATCAGCCGTTTCGGTGATTTGCACATACGCATCGAGGTGGCTGCCGCACTGCTGGAGCGTGCCGAAGGTTTTCTGAACAGTCACGAAGACGACACCGAAATCAGCGTCGCCATCGCCGAGTCGCATCTGGCCAGTGCAGAGGCGTTGAACACCGTCAGCAACGCTGAATTCGAACTCACCGGCCAACGCACGGTGTTGCACGGATCACTGCACGATCCGCTGCGCTGGAAACTCCATCTCATCGGTAACTTCCGCCTCAACGGCATCCATCCACCCAGCTTGCGGAGTGCCGTTTGATGGCCCGTGAAATTCGTCTCAACGCGTTTGACATGAACTGTGTCGGCCACCAGTCGCCGGGTTTGTGGGCGCATCCGCGGGATCGCTCGTGGCAGTACAAGGACCTCGAATACTGGACCGACCTGGCGAAAATCCTAGAGCGCGGCAAGTTCGACGGCTTGTTCATTGCCGATGTGCTGGGCATCTACGACGTCTACAACGGCAACGGCGACGCGGCGATTCGTCAGGCGGCGCAGGTGCCGGTCAACGATCCGCTGCAACTGATTCCGCCGATGGCGCTGGTCACCGAGCATCTGGGTTTTGGCCTGACCGCGTCGCTGTCGTTCGAACATCCGTACCCGTTCGCCCGGCGCCTGTCGACCCTCGACCATCTCACCAAGGGGCGCGCCGGCTGGAACATCGTCACCTCCTATCTGGAAAGCGGCGCGAAGAACCTCGGCCAGAAAAACCAGACCGAACACGACGCCCGTTACGACTTCGCCGAAGAGTATCTGGAGGTTTGCTACAAACTCTGGGAAGGCAGTTGGGAAGAGGGCGCGATCCTGCGGGATCGCGAGCGCAGGATCTTCAGCGATCCGAGCAAAATCCATGAAATCCGCCACGTTGGTAAACACTTCCAGGTGCCGGGCATTCACCTTTGCGAACCTTCGCCGCAACGCACGCCCGTGCTGTATCAGGCCGGCGCATCGAGTCGCGGCAAACAGTTCGCCGCTGAACACGCCGAGTGCGTATTTGTGGCGGCGCCGTCGAAAGTGCTGCTGAAAAAGACCGTCGCCGACATCCGTCGTCGTGCCGCCGAGGCCGGGCGTGATCCGAAGAAAATCCTGATTTTCAACCTGCAAACCGTGATCCTCGGCGAGACCGATGCCAAGGCCAAAGCCAAGTTCGAGGAATACAAAACCTGGGTCAGTTACGAAGGGGCCATGGCGCTGATTTCGGGCTGGACGGGGATCGATTTCAGTCAGTTCAAACCGGATGAGCCGCTCAAGCATGTGCACACCAACGCCATTCAATCGGCGGTGGAAGCGTTCTCCACAGCCGATCCGAACAAGGTCTGGACGCCGAACGAACTGGCTGACTGGGTGGGCATCGGTGGTTTTGGCCCGTTGTTTGTCGGCAGCCCCGAGACGGTTGCCGATCTGTTGCAGGAGTGGGTTGAGGAGACCGATGTGGATGGCTTCAACCTGGCTTATGCGTTGACTCACGAAACCTTTATCGACGCTGTCGAGTTGCTGGTGCCGGAGTTGCAGAAGCGCGGGGTGTACAAGACCGAGTACGCGCCGGGGACCTTGCGCGAGAAGTTGTTTGGGGAGGGGGCGCGGCTGCCGGAGATTCATCCCGGGGCGGGGTATCGGGACTTGGGGGCGTTGCGGCAGCAGGAGAAGCAAGTGGCGTCGGCGTAGGCCCCTTCGCGGGCAAGCCACGCTCCCACAGTTGATCGAGTCGTACACAAATGTCCGGACAGACAATAACCACTGTGGGAGCGGGGTTGCCCGCGATGAGGCCGGCACTTGCAATATTGATGTTGTCTGTCGCACCGCCATCGCGGGCAAGCCACGCTCCCACAGGGGAAGTGGTGTTTTCGAGATTGCGTTAATCCTTCAGCCCAGCGGACCACCGCACGCTTTTGCCCATGAACAGGAGGTCAACCCATGAGCGTGCATGAACTCAAACGTCCGCCCGTTGCGGACACTGCCGAGTGGCGGGTCGCGGTGCCCCGGGCGCTGGAGCAATTGCGCCACTGGGCGCAGATCAGTCCGTTGCAACCGGCACTGCGCCATAAGCGCCACGGCCAGTGGTGTGTCTGGCGCTGGATCGATGTCTTGCGCGATGTCGAGCGTCTGGCCGACGGTTTGCGCCAGCAAGGTTTCACCGAGGATTCACGGCTGGCCCTCAGCGGTGCGTTCGAGCCGGATCTGTTGCTGCTGACCCTGGCCGCCCAACACATCGGCGGGCAATTGCTGACGCTGCCGGACAACCTCGACCCCGAAACCCTGCACAAAGCCCTGTGGCGCAGCCGTCCCACTCACGCCTTCGTCAAAGGTCGGCAGACGCAGCAACTCTGGCTCAATCAGGGCCAATCCCTGCTGAACTTCAACGACCTGCTCGGCCCGGTGGAAACCCCGCAACGGCTCAACCGCTGGAGCAAGAGCCCGCAACTGTGGAGCGAAGAGGGCACGCAATGGCAGGCCGGCCTCACGGTCTTGCTTGAGCAGTGGCTGACCAGCGGCCACTCCCTGGCCTTCCCGGAAAGCCCCGGCAGCGCCAGCCGCGACCGTCGCGAAGTGGCGCCTTCCGGGCTGTTGCTCTCGGCGGAACGCCTGCACCTGCTGGCGGCGGAAATCGAAAGCCGCCTCGCCCCACAAGGCACCTGGCGCCGGCGCCTGTGCGACTGGGCCATCGCCCATCCGGAAAAAGGCCTGCAACGCCTGATCAAAAATCGCGTTCGTCGACTGCTCGGTTTCCACAACCTGCATTTCATCTGGCAAGCCACGCGCACTCCAGACGTACACGTTGCGCCGGACTGGTTATCTGAATTCAAACGGGACATCGCATGACTTCGACCGATTCCATCCTGCAAGTCAGCGGCATTTCCCTGTCCTTCAAAGGCGTGAAAGCGATCAACGAACTGTCCTTCGACGTGCGTCGGGGCGAGATCTGCGCGCTGATCGGCCCCAACGGCGCGGGCAAGAGTTCGCTGCTCAATGTGCTGAACGGCGTGTACCGCTTCGACGCCGGTTCGATCGTCTTCGAGCAGCAGCCGTTCAAACGCATCGACCCGTTGAGCGCAGCGCGCCGGGGCATTGGCCGGACGTTCCAGAACAACGCGCTGTTCAAGAAGATGAGCGTGATCGACAACATCCTCACCGGCCTGTCGCGGCACCTGCGCAGCAGCTTCATCGAACAGGCGCTCAACCTGCCGCGAGCACGGCGTGAGGCTGAAGACTTCCGCCAGCAAGCCCAGGGCATTCTCGAATTCCTTGAACTGCAAGCCCACCGCGATGTGCCGGTGGGAAACCTTTCCTACGGCCTGCAAAAACGAGTGGAACTGGGCCGCGCCCTGATCGCCGGTCCGCGCCTGTTGCTGCTGGATGAGCCGATGGCCGGGATGAACGCCGAAGAGAAACAGGAAATGGCCCGTTTCATCGCCGACATCAACCGCGACCTCGGCACCACAGTGGTGTTGATCGAGCACGACATGAGCGTGGTCATGGGCCTGTCCGACCACGTCGTGGTCCTCGATTACGGACGCAAGGTCGGCGACGGCACGCCCGCCGAAATGCAGGCCGATCCGGAAGTGATCGCGGCGTATCTGGGAGTGGTGCACTGATGACGTTCTTTTTCGAAACCCTGCTCGGCGGCCTGCTCGCCGGGACCATGTATTCGCTGGTCGCCATCGGCTTCGTGCTGATCTACAAGGCCAGCGGCGTGTTCAATTTCGCCCAGGGCGCGATGCTGCTGTTCGCCGCGCTGACCTTCGTCAGCCTGCACGATCAGGGTGTGCCATTCGCTTTGGCACTGTTGCTGACGGTGGTGGTGATGATCATCGGCGCGTTGCTGATCGAACGGCTGGTGCTGCGGCCACTGGTCAATCGCTCGCAGATCACCTTGTTCATGGCGACCCTCGGGTTGTCGTTCATCATCGAGGGCCTGGCCCAAGGCTTGATGGGTTCGCAAGTGCGGGCGTTGGACCTGGGCATCGACGACGTGCCGGTGTTCATCGGCGGGATGATGGTCAGCCAGTTCGATCTGATCGCGGCGGCCGCCGCCATTGTGCTGGTGACGGTGCTGGCGCTGTTGTTCAACAAGACCCGCATTGGCGTGTCGCTGCGCGCGGTCGCCGATGACACGACGGCCGCGTTATCGATCGGCATCAACCTCAACCGCATCTGGCAGATCGTCTGGGCCGTGGCGGGCATTGTCGGGCTGGTGGCGGGATTGCTCTGGGGCGCTCGCCAGGGCGTGCAGTTTTCCCTGTCGCTGGTGGTGCTCAAGGCCTTGCCCGTGTTGATCATCGGCGGCTTCACCTCGATTGGCGGCGCCATCGTCGGCGGGTTGATTGTCGGCGCGGCGGAGAACCTCGCCGAGGTCTACATCGGTCCGCTGATCGGTGGCGGCATCACGCCGTGGTTCGCCTACGTCCTGGCCCTGGCCTTCCTGTACATCCGTCCCGCCGGCCTGTTCGGCGAGCGCGCCATCGAGCGAGTCTGAACCCATGTCGATTTCCCTTACCCGCGAAACCGCGCCATCGGTGTTGACCCAGCGTCGTGTGCCGTTTGGACTGCTTGGCCTGTTATTGATCGCCTTCGTTGTCGTCCCGCTGACCGGCAACGACTATTGGCTGAACGCGATCCTGATCCCGTTTCTGGTGTTGTCCCTGGCCGGCCTCGGCCTGAACTTGCTCACCGGCTACACCGGCCAGACTTCGGTCGGCGCGGCCGGGTTCATGGCGGTCGGGGCGTTCGCCACCTACGGATTTTTGCTGCGCTTGCCTGAACTCGGTCTGCCCGTCGCGTTGCTCGGCGGCGGATTGATCAGTGCCGTGGTGGGTTTCATCTTTGGCCTGCCGAGCTCGCGGATCAAAGGGTTTTACCTGATGGTCACCACATTGGCTGCGCAGTTTTTCCTCGAATGGCTGTTCGTCAAATTCCCCTGGTTCTACAACTACGGTTCGTCCGGGACCATTTCCGCACCGAAACTGGCGTTGTTCGGTCAGGACCTGAACACGCCACTCGGCCGTTATCTCCTGACCCTGACGACCGTGTTGTTGCTGACCTGGGTGGCGGTGAACCTGGTGAAAAGCCAGATCGGCCGCAACTGGATGGCGATCCGCGACATGGACACTGCCGCCGCCGTGATCGGCATTCCGGTGGTGCGCTACAAGCACCTGGCGTTCGCCGTCAGCTCGTTCTACCTCGGCATCGCCGGGGCGCTGTGGGCCTTCGCCTATCTGGGTACGGCCAGCGCCAGCAGCTTCGATATCAATCGATCGTTCCAGATCCTGTTCATCATCATTATCGGCGGCATGGGCAGCATTGCCGGCAACTTCGTCGGTGCGGCGTTTATCAGCCTGTTGCCGATCCTGCTCAGCCACGCCGGGCAAGCGCTGTTCGGTGGATCGGTGGACGCGGGGCAACTGCAGAACCTGCAAAAAATCATCTTCGGCGTGCTGATCATCCTGTTCCTGATCAAGGAGCCGGAAGGCCTGATCCGCCTGCTGGGCAACCTTCGTGAACGGCTGAGTCACTGGCCGCTGCGCTTCTGAATCCTTCCCACTATTAGAGAGACAACATGCGTGCATCCTTGAAACGTTCGTTGGTCGGCGCCGCTTTGACGCTGGCCGTTTTCAGCAGTGCGGTGCCGGTGGTCCAGGCCTCGGCAGACCAGCAATTCTTTCCATTGGCCACTTACCGCGTCGGCGCTTATGCCTCCAGCGGTGTGCAGGTCTGGGCCGGCATGCTCGATTACCTGAACTACATCAATGAGGTGGAAGGCGGGATCAACGGCGTCAAACTGGTCTGGCAGGAATGCGAAACCGAGTGGACGGCGGAGAAAGGCATCGAGTGCTACGAGCGCTTCAAGAACGGCCTGGATGGCGCCCCGGTGGCGATCTATTCACCCAACGGCGCCCCGGCGGCGTATGCGCTGAGCGAGCGCGCGGAAGTCGACAAGATCCCGCTGATCACCCTCGGCTACGGGCGCACCGAAGCCACCGACGGCACGGTGTTCCCCTACAACTTCCCGGTGATGCTGACCTTCTACAGCGAGGCGTCGAGCCTGATCAATTACATCGCCCAGCGCGAGGGCGGCTTCGACAAGCTCAAGGGCAAGAAAATCGCCACGGTCTACCACGACTCGGCCTACGGTCGCGAAACCCTTGGGCCGCTGAAGTTGCTGGCGGAGAAATACGGTTTCGAAAATATCCAGATCCCGGTGGCCGATCCGGGCAACGAGCAATCGGCACAATGGCGGCAGATTCGCCAGGTCAACCCGGACTGGGTGTTCCTGCGCACCTGGGGCGTGTCGACGCCGGTAGCGGTGAAAACCGCGGCGCGTTTCGGCTTTCCGGTTGACCATATCGTCGGCGACATCTGGGCCAGTTCGAGCGAGGACGTATTGCCCGCAGGCGCTGCCGCCAAGGGTTACCTGGCGCTGACGCCATACCCGGCCGGCACCGACTTCGAGATCCACAAGCGCCTCAAGCAATACATTCTCGACAAGGGCAAAAGCGACCTCAAGGACCTGAAGAATTTCGGCAGCGTCTATTACAACTCCGGGCTGGTGAACGCGGCGGTGATGGTCGAAGCGATCCGCACGGCCCAGGGCAAATTTGGCAAGCGTCCGTTGAATGGCGAGGAAGGACGCTGGGGGCTGGAACACCTGAACATTGACGACGCACGGCTCAAGGACATGGGCTATTTCGGCCTGATGCAGAACCTCAAACTGTCGTGCAAGGATCACGAAGGCGGCGGTTCGGCGCGGGTCCAGCAGTGGGACGGCGCCAACTGGACGCTGATCAGTGACTGGATCGCCGCCGACCGCGCCTTGCTGCGGCCCTTGATCGACGAAAAATCCGCGGCCTTCGCCAAGGAAAAAGGCCTGACGCCACGCACCTGCACCGGGGACGAGTAACCCATGAGCGAAGCCGCCAGTGATATTGCTGCCAACGAACTGCTGCGAGTCAACGACATCGAGGTGATCTACGACGGCGCGATCCTGGCGGTGGCCGGGGTGTCGCTGACGGTGCCCAAGGGCGGCATCGTCGCCTTGCTCGGCGCCAACGGCGCGGGCAAAAGCACCACGCTCAAGGCGATTTCCGGGTTGGTGCGGGCCGAGCGGGCGGAGGTCAGTCGCGGCACGATCGAGTTCCTCGGTCGCGATACGGCGGGTGTCGATCCGAGTGTGCGGGTGCGCCAAGGGATGGTGCATGTGCTGGAGGGACGACACGTGTTTCCGCAGCTGACGGTCGAAGACAACCTGCGCAGTGGCGGTTTTGTACGGGGGTTGAGTCGCCAGGACATGGCCCGGGACCTGGAGCGGATCTACGCCTGGTTTCCACGCCTGAAAACCAAGCGCAAGACCCAGGCCGGACTGACCTCCGGTGGCGAGCAGCAGATGGTCGCCATCGGCCGGGCGTTGATGACCCGTCCTACTTTGGTACTGCTTGATGAACCTTCCATGGGTTTGGCGCCTATTATCGTCCAGGAGATTTTCGAGATCGTCGCGCAACTCAATCGCGAGGAGCAGGTGAGCTTCCTGATTGCCGAGCAAAACATTAATGTGGCGCTCAAGTACGCATCACAGGCCTACGTCCTCGACACCGGCCGGGTGGTGTTGTCCGGCAGCAGCGAAGCGTTGCTGGCGCGGGGCGATCTGCACGATTTTTATCTAGGTAAACATTGATCATTGGGAATGCCATGACTGAAACCCGAAGCGGACAGGCGACCGACGTCATCCGCCACGCAGACATCCTGATCATCGGCGGCGGCCTCAGCGGCGCGATGCTGGCGGCGCAGTTGTTGCGCCTGCCCGGCAAGCGCTCGTTGCTGGTGATCGAGCCCCGCGCCGAGCTTGGCCGGGGCGAGGCGTACAGCGCGGTCGAGCTGGGCCATACACTCAACGGCAACGCGGCGCGCATGAGCGTCGACCCGGACAACGCCGATGACCTGACCCAATGGCTGACCGCGTACATCGCGGCCGGTGGCTGGCCGGAGTCGGATGAGCAGCATGTGCCGGTCAGCGAGCTGTTTCCGCCACGGGGACTCTTCGGTGTGTATGTGCAGCAACGCCTGGCCGAAGCGCAAGCGGTGGGCGCCTTGAATGGCTCGACCGTCGAACATGTACGGGCCGAGGTGGTTGACCTGGAAGCGCTGGACGATTCGGTGCGGCTGAGATTGAGTGACGGCCAGCGATTGCAGGGTGGGCATGCAGTGCTGGCCACGGGAATGTTCCCTGCCGCACGCACGCCGCAGACCGAGTCCAGCGGTTTGAACGCTGCGGCACTCGATCCGTGGGACGTCGCGGCCATGCGTCAGCTCGACCCGCAATCGACGGTGCTGATCATCGGTTCGGGGCTGACCATGGTCGATGCCGTGGTGTCGCTGGAACAGGCCGGGCATCGCGGGCCGATCGAAGTGTTTTCCCGGCATGGGCTGCTGCCGCACGTGCGTCGGCAACCGCCGGCCTGGGCGGATTTTCTGGCCGAGGATCACAGCATTCGTACGCCGCGACAGTTGGTGCGCGAACTGCGTCGGCACTGCCGGGACGCTATCGCTCGGGGCATCGATTGGCAGGCCCCGCTCGACACCGTGCGGGCGCACATTGGCCGTTTGTGGAATCAGGCGACGGACGTGCAGCGTCGACAGTTTGTGCGGCATGTGCGGCCGTGGTGGGAGAGTCATCACCATCGTTCGCCGCCGTTGAGTGCGGAACTGGTGGCGCGATTGCACGGGGAAGGGCGGTTGCGGATTCAGGCGGCTTCGTTCAAGGGGCTTGAGCCTTCTTCGGGGGGTGAGGTGAGCATTCGGGTCCGTCGTCGTGGTGAAGGTGAAACGGTTGTTGTCAGCGGGGCGGCGTTGATCAATTCCAGCGGCATCGAGTACGACTGGCGGCGGGTGGCGCGACCGTTGCCGCAGCAGTTGCTGGCGCGCGGGTTGGTGCGGCCAGGGCCGTTGGCGTTGGGGATTGCGGCGGCGGTTGATGGCGCGGTGCTGGGGGAAGATGGGCGGGTTGTCGGTCGGTTGTTTGCCATGGGGCCGCCGTTGCGGGGGATGTGGTGGGAGAGTACGGCGGTGACTGATGTGGCTAGTCAGGCCAAGGCTTTGGCTCTGCGTTTGGCTGGGATGGGGTAGGGGTCATATCCGTTTCTTCGGTAACGGCGGCTGGCGGTTTCGCTCTTACAGCGAGTTACTTGGAAAAGCGCCAAGTAACCAAGCGCCCCTGACGTACGGCCTTCCGACGGGGCAGATCAAGATCAAAAGCAAAGCGAGGCGGCCTGAGAGCCGGCCTGAAGTTCGTCAGGATCATTGGGGGTGAATATCAATTTCATGCCCCCTACAATCCCCTGTGGGAGCGGGCTTGCTCGCGAAGGCGGACTTACATTCAACATAAATGTCGACTGATACGGCCTCTTCGCGAGCAAGCCCGCTCCCACAGTTAATCGAGGTTGGTCCAGAAGAATGTGAATGATCAAGTCAGCGAAGCGCGCCCGTTTGAAGAGCCAGGCCGGCCGGTAGGCCGCCTCGGTTGCATTGGCGATGGTCGCCCCGCCGTAAGGGCGAAACCAATAGCCGCCGTTACCGCAGCAACGGATATGCCCCAAAAAAAGAACCCCCGGAAAGACCAAATCTCCCGGGGGTTCGTGTTTCCAGCAGCACAAGCCGCCCAATCAATAACGCTGATACTTGGAACCAAACTCAGGACGGTTTTCAGCCACATAAAGTGTGCTCGCCTGGCTGTCTTTACGATCAACACCCACCGTATTCACATTCAAAGTAGCTGGCTGACTCACCTTCGCTGCCGCCGCAACCACTGGCAAAGTAGCGTGAGGCGCAGCAAAAGCCGACGTAGCACCAAGAACCGACAGGGCGAAACCAAGACCGATAATGCTTTTCATGATGTAGCTCCAGAAGCGTGGGAAGAAGATGGGTCCACTGTAGTGCTGGAGCTGCACGATGAAAAAACACCCTGACGCATAGTCGTTATCGAGAACGTTGATCCGCCATCAGCGCGGTGTGCGATCCACCAGCCAGCGCTGCTTGAGTTGTTCCAGCCGGCCATCCCGGCTCATCTCGTCCAGCGCCTGCTGCCAGCGCGCGACCTGGCGCGCATCGGTCCGCGGTGAAAAGGCAATGTAGGTGGCTTGCTTCATCAACGGGATCTGATAGTGCAATTGCTCGGGTGGCAAACCTTCCTCACGGGCCATGCTGGTGACGGACAGCGTGTCGGCCACCACAAATTCGGTTCGGCCCAGGCGCGCCAGACGCATCATTTGTTCGGGGGTTTCCACGCCGTACAGATTGCTCAGGTCCTGTTTCTGCAAGTAGCTGTAGACCAGCCATTTCCGTGGAACGGCAATTCGACCCTGACGGCTGGCCTCCAGCAGACTGCGCACCCGTTGGCTGCTGTCCGTGGAGAACAGTGCGGTTTCCACCTCCATCAAGGGGCCGACCCACTGATACTGGCTGTCACGCTCGGCGGTGCGCATCACGGTGAACACGCCGGTGGCGGGCTCGGTGCTCGCTATGTGCAAGGCGCGCAGCAACGGCACTTGCTGAAAGTGCACCTGGTCGCCAGCGGTGTCGGCCAGCGCCTGCACCACATCCACGCCAAACCCCACCAGCGCGTTGCCCTGCTGAAAATGCAGGGGCGGGTGGTTGTCGGTGAGCATGTTCAGGTCTGCCGCGGTCGCAGTGAACGTCAGGAAAATCAGCAGACAACCGGCCAAGCGCTTCATGAATCGTCCTTGATGAAATGAAGCGCAAATCTTAGTACGCGCCTGCTGCAACTGTCCCGCGCAATCGTCGGGCTTTTGCGTCAGAACTCAGGATTTATGCGTATCGCACGCCACGGTGGGAACGATCAGGCAACAAAAAAGCCCGGGGTCTCCGGGCTTGGGGTGTTGCGGATTAACGGGAGATCAATACCGCTGATATTTCGAACCGAACTCGGCGCGGTTTTCTGCAACCACCACACCCCCTTTCACGGCGTTGTCCGGGCTGACCAGCGCAACACGTTCGCGCAGTTCCTGCAGACGATCCGCACCGCCTTCAGCGACGCGATTTTCGATCAGGCGATCGGAGCCACCTTCAGCCACACGTTCACGCAGCTCTTGCAGACGATCAGCACCACCTTCAGCCACACGATTCTGTTGCAGGCGATCCGAACCACCTTCCACCAGCAGTTGCTGGACCTGGCTGTGGGACGCGGCGCTCAGGGTGTTGGCCGAGGCCAGGTTCGACAGGCCAAGACCGCCTACCAGTGCCAGACCGAGTGCCAGGGACGAGACTTTCGAGAAGTTGAACATGGGTGATTCTCCGTGCGCTTGAGTTTGAGTGAGTCGGTAGCTGCTGCTATCCGGTGAACACAGTTAAACGCTCGGGTGTATCGCGGATGTGTGCCTGAACGGGGCGAAATCGGCTTCTGCGTATCTGGCGTGGCTTCCTATACACAAGGATACAAATCCCCATGAAAAAACCGCGATGCCTGCCTGACCCGCTCGTTTGCGTTCAGGGCCGAATACGCAAGCCATCCTCGGCGAACTGCACCGGGCCCTGGTAAGCACGGTGGATCGACTGCATGACTGTATCGCGGGATTCGTCGATGTCCCGGGACAGATGGCTGAGCAGCAGGCCCGACACCTGTGCTGTGGCGCTGATCTTGCCGATGTCGCCGGGCGCGGTGTGCAGGCTGTAGAGCGCGGGTGGGGAGGCGGGAGGATCGAGGACTGGCGCGTTGAACACCAGCAGGTCGGAATTCCTTGCGATGCGTGTTAGCGCGGCATGGCCGTGGGCATCGATATCGCCGCTGAAGGTGATGCTTTTACCCCGGTAATCGACGCGGTAGATCACGGCCGGTGCGTCGCGATGGTGGCCGGTCACGGCGCTGATCATCAGGCCGTTCCGGCTGAGGAGGGTCTTGGGTGCCGTGACGTTCTCATGGTCTGTGGTGTTGAAACTCACGGTGCCGGCGAAGTCCTGCAAATAGCTGAAGGCGCCGTGCTCGCCGAACATCAGGTCGATGTAGCGGCGAGTGGAAGGGAACGGTTGAGCGGCACCCGGTCCGAACACTTCAAAGGTGATGTCCGAGCGTGAAGCCACGGCCCGCGCCTTGACGATGCCTGGCAGTTCCGCCACGTGGTCCACGTGCAAATGGGTCAGCAGCACGATGTCCAGGCGGCGGATGTCGAGCTTCGCTTCACCCAGCCGTACGAACGTTCCCGGCCCGGCATCCAGCAGGATTCGTGGCGTGCCATCCAGCAGCAATACGTAACCGGCGCCGGCACGGCCGCCGGCGCCGGGTCCGCCCGAGCCCAGCACCACCAGTTCCAGTGGCGCCACGGTGGGTTCCGCGGCCAGCGCGCTGCTAACGTCAAGGCTGAAAGAGAGCGTCGCAGCCAGCAGTAGCGCTGCGCAAAACCGCAGCAGATCGGGGATCGAGATCAACGTTTACAGCGCCGCTATGTCGGTGTCGAGAGCGTCAGTTCCGCACACAAGCCGCCGCCTTCGCGGTTGCTTAGCGTCAGCGAGCCGCCAATGGCCAGTGCCAGTTGCTGGGCGATGGCCAGGCCCAGCCCTGTGCCGCCGGTGTTGCGGTTACGCGAATTTTCCACGCGATAGAACGGCATCAAGACCTGCGCCAGCTCTTCTTCAGCGATCCCCGGCCCGCGATCCAGCACTTTGATCGATTGCGTGCCGTCGACTTTTGATTCCACCCACAACTCGGCAGCGCCGGCGAATTTCAGCGCGTTATCCGTCAGATTGACCAGAACCCGACGTAGCGCATGGGGCCGAGTATCAATCACCCCGGCAGTGTCCCCGCTCAGTTCCACGGCCTTGCCCATGTCCTGATAGTCGAACACCAGGCTGACGAGAAACGAATTCAGATCGATCCGGCAACTGGCCTCGGTGGCGCCGTGAACGCTGCGGGCATACGCCACGCCTTCGCGCACCAGGTGCTCGATTTCGCTGAGGTCGTTCGAGAGTTTGTCTTTCTCGCTGGAGTCGTCCATGAATTCGGCGCGCAGTTTCATGCGCGTGATCGGCGTTTGCAGGTCATGGGAAATCGCCGCCAGCAGTTGCATGCGCTCTTTAAGATAAGCCGCAATGCGTGCCTGCATGGCATTGAACGCCTTGGCCGCGTGAGCGACTTCGGTCGGGCCTTTTTCGTCCAGGTGCACCGCGTGGGTGTTGGGGTCGAGGGTATCCACCGCTCGAGCCAGTCGGGTCAGCGGGCGAATGGCGACCCTGACCGCCAGCCAGGTGCAGATCAGCAACAGCGTCAGCTGCACCAGCAACACCATCGGCAGCCACGAGGACAGCGGCATCACCGAAGGCCGCACATCAATGGTCAGCGGGCTGCCATCGGCGAGCTTCAAGTGCGCCTGGAAATGTTGCTGCGCACCTTCGATCCGGGTGAAGGCCAGCGCATATTGCCGACCCACCGCATCTTCAATCGACTGCACCGCGTCATGGGCATCTTTAGGGTCAATCGGTGTGCCCGGCAGGCCTTCGCCCAGCAGATAGCGATAGGTACGACGTTCGAAGCGCGGCACCCAGTCGGCCCGTTCGGCAGCGGGCAAGCGGTCGAGGATCGAGACCGCGATCGACACGTCGTTTTCCAGGTTGCCCAACAGCATCGCCTCGGCGCTGCGATAGCGTTCATAGAACTGCACGCCGAAGGACAAACCGTGGGCGACGATCAGGCCCACCAGGAAAATCAGTGACAGCTGAGAGGCCAGCGTCCGCGGCCAGCACAGGGCGAATTTCATGACTCGGCGCCAAGCAATTCCACCGGATAGGAAAACACGTAGCCTTCGCTGCGCACGGTTTTGATGTAGGTCGATTCCCGCGAGTCATCCATCAACCGCTGACGCAGGCGGCTCACCAGCAAATCGATGGAACGGTCGAACAGGTCGGCATCGCGACCCTGGGTCAGGTTCAGCAACTGGTCGCGACTGAGCACCCGTTGCGGATGATCGAGGAACACGCGCAGCAGTCGATATTCGGCGCCGCTGAGGGCGACCATGGTGCCGTCTTCGTCCAGCAGGTGCCGGGCGGTGGTGTCCAGGCGCCAGCGACCGAAACCCAGCAATCGACCGCTTTCGGTGATCAGCAGGTTGGGCGGGAGCATCCGGGTGCGACGCAGCACAGCATTGATCCGCGCCAGCAGTTCGCGGGCGGCGAAGGGTTTGGTCAGGTAATCGTCGGCACCCATTTCCAGACCGAGGATGCGGTCGGTTTCGTCGTTGCGGGCGGTGAGCATCAGGATCGGCGTGGCCTTGTGCTTGCCCGAGCGCAATTCTCGGCACAGCAACAGGCCGTCATCGCCGGGCATCATGATGTCCAGCACGATCAGGTCCACCTGGTTGGTTTCCAGAAAGCTGCGCATCTGCCGGCCATCGGCAACCACGGTGGTGCGCAGGCCGTTCTTCTTCAGGTAATTGCCGACCAGCTCGCGGATCTCGCGATCGTCGTCGACGATCAGGATGTGGTTCACATGTTCCATCGCTCAACCCTCTTGTTATTCGCACGTTGCGCATTCTAGGGAGCCGCATCGCTGCTGCCTGCCGGCCTTTGTATCTCACTGTATCTGAAGATGTCATAGATACATTGGTATACACGGCAGCATTTTTCGGGGGCGGGTGTATCGAAGTGTATCGAGCACCCCGTGTGACACCTTACGCCTTAAAAGCCCCGGTTTTGCGACACATGGCAGATACCTCGGATCGATTAAATGGGTTCCATCGAGACAAGACAACTTGCCTCACACCGACTACCCATTGAAACCTTGAGGACATCACCATGAACCGGAACACACTCTTCGCTGCCAGCGTCTTTGCCATTCTGAACATCGCTGCGTTTTCCGCCCACGCCGATGTCCAGCCCCCATCGCAGACACACGCCGGCGGCACCCATCTGGACATCAAGAAGGTTATTTCAACGGTAGATGACGGCGGCAGCCATTGCGGGATCGTCAATGCGCGGATGACGTACCTGGACTCCAGCGGCACACAGAAAGTGCTGGATTACAGCAAGTTTGCAGAGTGCGGCAACCAGGGCGGTTGATCGCCGGGAGGGTGTCGAGCACAACGTTCGTGCGCGACACAATCCCCTGTGGGAGCGTGGCTTGCCCGCGATGAGGCCACCACTTTCAACATCATTGTTGCCTGCCCGGCCGCTATCGCAGGCAAGCCAGCTCCCACAGTTGAACGGTGTCGAGCGCAACGTTTGTGCACGACACAATCCCCTGTGGGAGCGTGGCTTGCCCGCGATGAGGCCATCACTTTCAACATTATTGTTGCCTGCCCGGCTGCTATCGCAGGCAAGCCAGCTCCCACAGTTGAACGGTGTCGAGCGCAACGTTTGTGCACGACACCATCCCCTGTGGGAGCGTGGCTTGCCCGCGATGAGGCCACCACTTTCAACATCATTGTTGCCTGCCCGGCCGCTATCGCAGGCAAGCCAGCTCCCACAGTTGAACGGTGTCGAGCGCAACGTTCGTGCACGACACCATCCCTTGTGGGAGCGTGGCTTGCCCGCGATGAGGCCATCACTTTCAACATCATTGTTGCCTGCCCGGCTGCTATCGCAGGCAAGCCAGCTAGCTCCCACAGTTGAACGGTGTCGAGCGCAACGTTCGTGCACGACACCATCCCCTGTGGGAGCGTGGCTTGCCCGCGATGAGGCCAGCACTTTCAACATCATTGTTGCCTGCCCGGCCGCTATCGCAGGCAAGCCAGCTCCCACAGTTGAACGGTGTCGAGCGCAACGTTTGTGCACGACACAATGCCCTGTGGGAGCGTGGCTTGCCCGCGATGAGGCCATCACTTTCAACATCATTGTTGCCTGCCCGGCTGCTATCGCTGGCAAGCCCGCTCCCACAGTTGAACGGTGTCGAGCGCAACGTTCGTGCACGACACCATCCCTTGTGGGAGCGTGGCTTGCCCGCGATGAGGTCATCACTTTCAACATTATTGTTGCCTGCCCGGCCGCTATCGCAGGCAAGCCAGCTCCCACAGTTGAACGGTGTCGAGCGCAACATTTGTGCACGACACAATCCCCTGTGGGAGCGTGGCTTGCCCGCGATGAGGCCATCACTTTCAACATTATTGTTGCCTGCCCGGCCGCTATCGCAGGCAAGCCAGCTCCCACAGTTGAACGGTGTCGAACGCAACGTTTGTGCACGACACAATCCCCTGTGGGAGCGTGGCTTGCCCGCGATGAGGCCATCACTTTCAACATCATTGTTGCCTGCCCGGCCGCTATCGCAGGCAAGCCAGCTCCCACAGTTGAACGGTGTCGAGCGCAACGTTTGTGCACGACACAATCCCCTGTGGGAGCGTGGCTTGCCCGCGATGAGGCCATCACTTTCAACATTATTGTTGCCTGCCCGGCCGCTATCGCAGGCAAGCCAGCTCCCACAGTTGAACGGTGTCGAGCGTAACGTTTGTGCACGACACAATCCCCTGTGGGAGCGCGGCTTGCCCGCGATGAGGCCACCACTTTCAACATTATTGTTGCCTGCCCGGCCGCTATCGCAGGCAAGCCAGCTCCCACAGTTGAACAGTGTCGAGCGCAACGTTTGTGCACGACACAATCCCCTGTGGGAGCGTGGCTTGCCCGCGATGAGGCCATCACTTTCAACATCATTGTTGCCTGCCCGGCCGCTATCGCAGGCAAGCCAGCTCCCACAGTTGAACGGTGTCGAGCACGACGTTTGTGCACGACACCATCCCCTGTGGGAGCGTGGCTTGCCCGCGATGAGGCCATCACTTTCAACATTATTGTTGCCTGCCCGGCCGCTATCGCAGGCAAGCCAGCTCCCACAGTTGAACAGTGTCGAGCACAAAGGCTGCGTCCGACACCGTTCGAAGGTGGAATCTCCTTATGCAACCACGCGGTAACACGGCACATACGCCGCGCCACCCGGCAATTTCATCCGGTGCTGGGCAACGAAGGCCTTGAGCAGTTGATCCAGCGGCTGCATCACCGCCGCGTCGCCACGGATCTGATACGGCCCGTGCTCTTCGATCAGACGAATGCCCTTGTCCTTGACGTTGCCGGCGACGATGCCGGAGAACGCGCGACGCAGGTTGGCGGCCAGTTCGTGAGCGGGCAGGCTGCGGCTCAGTTTCAGGTTGGCCATGTTTTCGTGGGTCGGATCGAACGGGCGCTGGAAGCCTTCGTCGATCTTCAGCAACCAGTTGAAATGGAACGCGTCGTTACGCTCGCGGCGGAACTGTTTCACCGCTTTCAGGCCCGCAGTCATCTGCCGCGCAACTTCAGCCGGATCGTCGATGATGATCTCGTAATGTTGCTTCGCCGCGTCACCCAGGGTGGCGCCGACGAACGCGTCCAGTTGCTCCAGATATGGCGCGGCGTGCTTCGGCCCGGTGAGGATGACGGGGAAGGGCAGGCCCTTGTTGTCCGGGTGCATCAGGATGCCGAGCAGGTACAGGAACTCTTCAGCCGTGCCCGCGCCGCCCGGGAAAATGATGATGCCGTGACCCACGCGCACGAACGCTTCCAGGCGTTTTTCGATGTCCGGCAGGATCACCAGCTCATTGACGATCGGGTTCGGCGCTTCGGCGGCGATGATGCCGGGTTCGGTCAGGCCGAGGTAACGACCGCCGTGGATGCGCTGCTTGGCGTGGGCGATGGTCGCGCCTTTCATCGGGCCTTTCATCACGCCGGGGCCGCAACCGGTGCAGATGTCGAGGCTGCGCAGGCCCAGTTCGTGGCCGACTTTCTTGGTGTATTTGTATTCTTCGGTGTTGATCGAATGGCCACCCCAGCACACCACGATCTTCGGCTCGACGCCGGGGCGCAGGGTGCGGGCGTTGCGCAGCAGGTGGAACACGTAGTCGCTGATGCCCTGGGAAGTGCTCAGGTCGATGCGCTGGGCGTCGAGTTCGTTTTCGGTGTAGACGATGTCGCGCAAGGCGCTGAAGAGCATTTCCCGGGTGCTGGCGATCATTTCGCCATCAACGAAGGCGTCGGCCGGGGCGTTCAGCAGTTCCAGGCGTACGCCGCGGTCCTGCTGGTGGATGCGGATTTCGAAGTCCTTGTAGGCTTCGAGGATGGTTTTTGCGTTATCGACATGGGCGCCGGTATTGAGGATGGCCAGGGCGCACTGGCGGAAGAGGGTGTAGGTGCTGCCGGATCCGGCTTCGCTCAGTTGCTGTACTTCACGTTGAGAGAGGGTTTCCAGGCTGCCTTTCGGGCTGACCGAGGCGTTGATTACTTGTCGTTGGGACATTCAATGATCCTTAAAACGATGTCACCCGCCGAGGACGCATGACATCCGAATAGTATGTATCCACAAAAGAAGATGGCACGAACTGCGCGCTATCGCCATGTTCCCCTTTGACGATGAAAAGATGAAAAGGAGCCCCAGCATAGCTAAATCCCCCGCAGAGGCGATAATGCACCGCAGTCTTTTTGCCCATGCCCCCGAGGAAACCCGTCGCGATGTTCGAAATCCAGCCGCAGAACCCCGAGCTTTATCGAAGCCAGACGCGCCGCAGCACGATCATCATCGCCCTGGTTTTCCTGGCGCTGGCGATGGTGTTGTCGACCGCGGCGGTGGCGATGTTCGGCGAACCGGGGGGCGACAATCTACGCTTCAACGTGGGCGGCGTGTTTGTCGCGGTGCTGCTGATGGTGGCGCTGATGCGCGGCACGTTCTGGCATCAGGCGTGGATGGCGCCCGCCGTGTACGGCTGGCAGCTCAAGCGCAGCCTGATGAGTGTCACCAACGTCATGCATCAGGTGACCGCTGCGGTTGCGAAGGATGATCCCGGCGCCATGAAGCTGCTGCGCTTCTATCATCTGGGCTTGAGCCAGATGCACGAGCTGGACGGCAACTCCAGCGATCACAGCCAACTGATTCGCGAGATGGACGTGCACAAGGCCCGGATGGAAGCGCTGGGCATCGAGACCGAGCAGACGCAATTGAACCCGGCGTGGCTTGAGGCAGTGAAGCAGACGCCAGCGTAACCGGTGCGAAGCCGGGGCATCGTCATAATAAAAAGATTCAGGGAGAGTCATGGGACATCCGTCCGTCAAAGACCGAATCGAACAAAGCCGCCACGGCGTGCTTTTGGTCTCCGAGCAGGTCGGAGCAACGCTCAAGGTCCGTTCAGCGGTGGTTTTGCTCGTCGCAGTGTGCCTGTCCATGATCGCCATCGTGATCTGGGAAGCCTGGAATTCGCGCCAGTACCATCTGCATGACAAGGAAGTGGCGATGTCCAACCTTGCGCAGACCCTGGCCTCGCAAGCGCAGGCGACGATCAAGCAAGCCGACACGCTGCTGTTTACGCTGGTGGAGCGTCTGGAAAACGAGGGCTTCGACCCGGCCCGGTTGCCTCACCTCGAACGCTTGCTCAGTGCCCAGCGCAGTGAGCTGAGCCAGTTGCACGGCATGTTTGTCTATGACGAGAAGGGGCGCTGGATTGCCAATTCCAACGGCGCTGTCCTGCCGGAGGCCAACAACGGCGACCGTGAGTATTTCATCTACCATCGCGATCATCCCGACCGTGGGCCGCACATCGGTCCGGCGATCAAAAGCCGTTCCAGCGGCGAATGGATCATGACCGTGTCACGCAGGATCAATCACGCCGACGGCCGTTTTGCCGGTGTGGCGCTGGCTACGATCTACATCAGCCATTTTCTGTCCCTGTACGACAGCATCGACATGGGCCGCAACGGCGTGATCAACCTGATCGCCGACAACGCCACCATTGTCGTTCGCCGGCCATTCAAAGAAGCGGAAATCGGTACCAGCCTCGCCAACGGCCCGTTGTTCAAGCAATTGTTGCCCACGGGCAGCTCAGGGACGGCAACGGTCAAGTCAGTTATCGATGGCGTTGAACGGGTCGTGGGGTTTCGCCGGGTCGAGGGGTATCCGCTTATCGTTTTCGCCGCGGTCGACAAAGAGGAAGTCCTGACCGGCTGGCGTGAGGAGTCCTTGCTCAGTGCCGGCATCGTCGCGCTGTTGCTGGGTTTTCTCGGTGTGCTGGGTTATCGCCTGATCAATCTGATGAAGCAGCAGAACCGCATCCAGAGCCAGTTGCTGGATGCCCAGGAGAAACTGATCGAGGTCAATCGCAGCCTGGAACTGCTGGCCCTGGAGGACGCGTTGACGGGGCTGTCCAACCGGCGTCAGTTCGATTTGTTCATCCATTCGGAAATCGGCCGCTCCAGACGCAGCCTGACCGGCCTGGCACTGCTGATGATTGATGTCGATCACTTCAAGCTGTTCAACGACCACTACGGTCACTTGGCCGGTGATGAGTGCTTGCGCAAAATCAGCGCGATCATCACCGAAAACATCCAGCGTCCCGGGGATCTGGCGGCTCGCTACGGCGGCGAAGAGTTTGCAGTGGTGCTGCCCGGGACCGACTATGTCGGGGCGTTTCTGGTGGCGGAAAAAATCCGCCGCGCGGTGCTGCTGGCCGGTATTCGCCACAGTGAAGGCGCGGAAGGCGTGGTGACGGTCAGCCTGGGTGTCGCCGCCTACGATCCGGCCTCACAAGCCCAGGCTGACGAACTGATTGGCGCAGCGGACAAGGCGCTCTATGTCGCCAAGGCCAGTGGCAGGAACATGAGCGTCATTGCCAACTGAGTGCGCGGGTTCAGACGAACCGGTCGCTGCCCTGGACCAGTCGGGTCGCCAGGTACGATTGCTTGAGTTTTTCCAGCCACCAGCCCAGGGCGCGGCCGTCATGATCGCCGCGCCAGCCGGCGTACAGAATGTTCGGTTCCCGGGGATCGGCCATCTGCTTCTCGACCAGCGTGCCGTTCTTCAGTAATGAGCCAACCCGATGCCTGGGCAGCCAGCCCACGCCCAGGCCGTCGCACTGGGCGAGGATTTTCGCGCGCATGGTCGGCACGGCGAGGACCGGTTGCCCACCGGAAACACCATAGGTGCTGCCTTCGGTGGCTCTGGACGAGTCCGCGACGACGATCGCCCGGTGCTGCGTCACCGTTGCCCGGGAAATCGGTTCTTTAGCCTTGGCCAGCGGATGCCTGGGCGAGACGGCAAACACCCATTCCATTTCCCCCAGTTGCATCCAGCGCAACGACGCAATGGCCGGCGGTTCGTTGGTGGCGCCGATGATCAGGTCCGCACGGCCCTCGCGCAGGGCTTCCCACACACCTTTCAACACTTCCTGGGTGATGCGCAGCGGAACGCCGGATTGCAGCGCGTCGAATTCGTGAATCACCGGGATCAAGGCCTCGAACTCGAGCAGTTCGTCGGTGACGATCCACAGCCGGCTCTCCCAGCCGTTGGCCACTTGCTGCACCCGTTGGGTCAGGCGCGAGACGTCCTGCATCAGCCGCGCCGCTTCGTTCACCAGCAGCTCCCCGGCGGGGGTGAGCTGCAGGCGGTAGCGGCGCCGATCGAACAGTAGCGCGTCGAAGCGCTCTTCCAGTTGCCGCGCCGCATAGGACACCGTCGACGGCGCCTTGCCCAGATGCACCGCCGCTCGCGACAGGCTGCCGGTTTCCCGAATGGCTTGCAGCAAGGCCAGGTCTTCGATGGACAACATCTTGTGATTCCTCGAACGAACGGGATGGAAATGTCCGGAACGCCACTCGCTCCTACAGGTGTCGTGGTGAATTTGAGGTTGTACCCGATCGGCGTGACTTGCGCAGCCTGAACAACCGAAGATAGACCAGCACGTTGAGCGCCAGCACCACGCTGCCGAGGCCCAGTTGAATAGCGGGTGTCAGGCTCGCCGGGTAAATGACTGGCCACACGTAATGTTCAATGAAGCCTCCGCCATAGCCGGTTTGCCCGGCGGCATGGCGCAAGAGATTTTCCCAGTCTGTCAGCGGGCAGAACAAATGGAAAAACTCCACGCACACGCCCCACGCGGCGGCCGGCAGGTGCAACCAGATCAGGTGATGCCATTTGAGCACCAGCAGCCCGCCGAACAGCACGAACAGAATGAACAACAGGTGAAACAGCACCAGCCCGTCGGCGGCGATTCGGTAAAGCATGTCGACTCCCTGACACGTTATGCGATCGCTCCATGGTACTCGGGCGGAGCGTTGATCACGAAATCAGTGAACTCTGGCCTTTTGGACGTTCACGGCAGTGCGCAAGATTGTTCAAGCCATCGGCGGCAACTGCTGGCACAGTCTGACGTCTTTCTCCGGTTGTAGAGCGTTATGTCCAATTCACTCATGCCCCGCAGCGCGTTTCTTCGCGGTGCCGCGGCGATCATGCCGCTGTCCCTGGCGACCGCGCCGTGGGGATTGCTGGCCGGTTCCATGGCCATCGAAGCCAACCTCACGCCGCTGCAAGGCCAGGGGTTGTCGAGCATCGTGTTTGCCGGTGCGGCGCAACTGGTGGCCATCGGCATGCTCAAGGGCGGTGCCGGGATCTTTTCGATCCTGCTGACCACGTTGCTGCTGACCTCCCAGCATTTGCTCTACGGGATGAGCATGCGCTCGGTGATTTCGCCGCTGCCGGGTCGCTGGCGTGCCGGGTTGGGCTTTTTGCTCACCGACGAGTTGTTTGCCCTGACCAGCCAGCATGACAAACAGCAGTTCAATCGCTGGTATGCCCTGGGCGTGGGCTTGACGTTTTACATTGCCTGGAACCTGTTTACCCTCGCCGGTATTGTGCTCGGCAGCAGTATTCCGGGGCTGGAACATCTGGGTCTGGATTTCTCCATCGCCGCGACCTTCATTGCCCTGATCACCCCGGTGGTGCGCAACGTACCGACGGTGGTCTGCGTGGCGGTGTCGCTGTTCTGTTCGGTGTTGTTCAGCTATTGGCAATGGGGCTCGGCGCTGGTGCTGTCGGGGCTGGCGGGCATGACGGCGGGCTTTGTCTGCAACAAATTCTACGGTGGACGCACATGATGGTCTGGGCAGTGATTATCGGAATGGGGATTCTGGTATTCCTCAACCGCTACGTGTTTCTCGAACCGCGCCTGCCGCTGCGCCTGAGCAGCAATGCCCGGCAATTTCTCGGTTTTGCGGTGCCGGGCATGCTCACCGCGATTTGCGGTCCGATTGTGTTCATGCCGGATAAACAGCTGAATTTGCAGTGGGACAACCCGTATCTGATCAGTTCGCTGGTGGCGGTGGGACTGGTGCTGTACACCCGCAACACCTTGCTCAGCATGCTGTTGAGCATGGGGTTTTTCTTTTTGCTGCGTTGGTGGCTGTGAACGGGGTGTTCGAAACTGATCTACGCTTAAAGTTGATGACTGATCCCTTAGGAAGAGAGGTGAGCATGGCAACTGAACAAAAGCGTCCGGATCCGGATGATGAAGACATGGATGAACCGACGGAAGAAGAGCTCGAGCGGCAGAGGCGTTCGTCGCCGACCTGGAAGCATCCTGATGATGGGAAAGAACTGTCGGATCGTGATATGGAGTTTCCGCTGAAGCCCTGATTGGGGGCATATCCGTTTTTGGGGTAATGGCGGCTTATGGTTCCGCCCTGACGGCGGGTTACTTGGAAGAGCGCCAAGTAACCAAGCGCCCAGCGCCCCTGACGTACGGTGGCTCGCTAATGCTCGCCATGCCCTCGCTCCGGTCCTGCTCCGTGGGCCCGCCGCCATCGGCCATCCATGGCCGGGGGCGGCTAACCCGGCATCCTTGCCGGGTTGCCCACTGCGCAGAACCTGCGCTCGGCCTTCCGACGGGGCAGATCAAAATCAAAAGCCAGATCAAAAGCCAAAGCCAAAGCGAGGCGGCCTGATAGCCGGCCTGAAGTCCTTCAGATCATCGGCGGTGAACACCAATGTCATGCCCCCAACAATCCCTGTGGGAGCTGGCTTGCCAGCGATGAACGTCCAGGCACCGCGTTCCTTCAGACAGCACACGTCATCGTTAACGACCATCGCTGGCAAGCCAGCTCCCACAGGGGAACGCGAACGCTTCAAATGACAGGCCGGCCGGTAGGCCGCCTCGGTTGCATTGGCGGTGGTCGCCCCTCGAGAGGCCGAATGGAGGTTCTGCGCAGTGGGCAACCCGGCATGGATGCGGGGTTAGCCGCCCCCAACCTCAACCAATCTACACCTACAAAAAAGCCCCGAATCAACCGGGGCTTTGCTGTACAGGCCAATCAGATTGAAACATTCCAGCGAATCTGGGTAATGCCCAATTGCCGCGCCTTGATCCGTGCCGTTTCAAGGGAGGCATGTACCGCGATCTTTCGGCCAGACTCCGGATAAGCATGCGCAGACGCCGAATGTATGGCATCCACATCAGAAAAATGCACAGCCAGTTGGAAAAAGTGCTTTCTCACGCCATCGAACATGTAATGCACGGCATAAGGAACGAGTTCGCTCATGTACTTCTCGTGAAGCCAGCCAAGTCGTTGGCTTAGTCGTCGAACAGGACATTCAGAGAGATCTGCGGGGCGAGCATCGTGCAGAAATAAGACGGCTGAAAACGGATGAGGCTCAGCGAGCCTCAGCTGTTGAGAGTCCATCGACGACGGGTTCGTTCAGTTCTTTTGCCAAACGGGTCCCCGAGCGCGGTTTCAAGCGTCGTCCAGCTGCAACACATCGGGATGGGAAGCCCGATAGCCCAGGGACTTGTCGATCCATGCATTCAGTTCGTTGACCATCACCGGAGGCTTGCCCGGATAGTGCCCAAGGGTTGAACGCAGGACGCCGTCGATCCCCGGAACTGATCGCAGGTTCCGGGTCCGGATGTATTGTTCAATAAAACAGTTAAGTCGAAAGTGTTCTGTCGTCGAAAGATAAACGCACTCCAGACTAACGACTTGATCAATTGCAAAATCGTCGCGCATTTAGTTCTCTGCAAGGCTTGTTGTAGTGGGGATTTCCTAAGTTATTGACTCTTTGGTCAACTGGGCGGTGCCAATGGAAATGCGGCGCGCATGCTATCTGTAGTCATTCTAAATGTATGTAAGTCGATGCAGATGTCAGACAAGCGGTTGAAGAAACGAATCGCCAAACTTCGGTAGGTGTTTCTTGAGTGAAACACTCTTTGTAACGCTGAAGTATTGGCCTGTAGATACCAATGTGAAATACGCCAGCGTTTGTATCGGTATTGATCAGTTCATGTCAGTTTCTGAATAAGCTCTGCGCCCTGGTTTCTGACGTTGCCGATGGCTTTGCCGACCTTGTACCACTCGAATACCTCACTGCCTTCGCCTTGCCACAAGGCGATCTGTTCGGCACGTTCCAGGGGCGTGGCGGGGTCGAGCCATTCCCTGGCCAGTTCCGGTGAGAGCACCACCGGCCGGCGGTCATGAATGTCGAGCAGGCCGCCGGCGCTGTCCGCGGTGATGATCACAAAACCATCGTCGTCGCGCGGTTCCTCATTACCTGTAGGAAATCGGCCAATCGCCGCGCAGAAAATCGGCGCGCGGTCCTGTCGCCGGATGAGCCAGGGCTGCCGGGTCGAATCTCCGGCATCGACCCATTCGAACCAGTTATCAATCGGCACGATTGCGCGGTGTGGCCAGATTGCGCGGAAGAACGGCCCATGCGCGACCTTTTCAATTCGCGCATTGATCGGCGCCGCGCGATCCTTCGCCCAGTGCGGACGCCAGCCCCAACGCACCTTGTCGGCCACCAGCCCAGCGTCCTCCTGATGAAACAACGCCAGTTGATTGGTGGGTGCTGCGTTGTAGCGGGCCAACGGCTCATCGCCGACATGGTTGATCAGCGCGTCGGGAATGCTCAGCACCGCCACGAAGTCGTGAATGCCCCGGTACTGCGACAGTCGTCCGCACATCGAGCGAATCCTCCGGCCAGAGGTTTCAGCATAGTCGCGCCTCAGATCACATGGGCCCGCTGCAACTCGGTCAACGACAATGCCTTGAGTTGTGCCAGCAGCGGATCACGCCGGTCGCGGGGATGCGCCAGTTGCACGGCCAGCTCCTGGCGAATGCGGCTGGGGCGATTGTCCATGACCAGCACCCGGTCGCTGAGGTACAGCGCTTCATCGACATCGTGGGTGACCAGCAACAGGGCGATGGCGTGACGCTCGGCCAGTTGCAGCAACAGGTCCTGAAGTTTCATCCGGGTGAAGGCGTCCACTGCGCTGAAAGGTTCGTCGAGCAGCAGCACATCGGGGCGCGAGTAGAGGCCGCGGGCGATGGCGACCCGTTGCGCCATGCCGCCGGAAAGCGCCTTGGGCAAGGCGTGTGCGAAACCGGTCAGGCCGACTTCCTCGATCAGTTGCGTCACCCAGGCCTTGTCGTAATGGTTGTCGGCGCTGAAGCCGATGTTTTGCTCGACCGTCAGCCACGGCATCAGTCGCGGTTCCTGGAACACGAACGCAACTTCACCGGCGCTACTGTTGAGTTCACCCTGAAAGTCCTTTTCCAGTCCGGCGACGATCCGCAGCAACGTGCTTTTGCCGCAACCGCTGGGGCCCAACAGGCTGACGGTTTCCCGGGGCTGCAATTGCAGGTGGATATTGTGCAGCACGGTGGTGCTGGCGAAGGTTTTGCGCTCGACGCGAATGTCCAGCAGGTGCTCGGTCATGGCTCAATCCTCTGCGCTTTGGCCGTTGAACGTGTCGCGCCAGGCCAGGAAACGTTTCTCCAGGCCCGCGAGAATGCCATCGCTGAGTTTACCCAGCAGCGCCAGCACGATGATTGCCGCGAGCACGATGTCCGGGCGTGAAGTTTCCCGACCGTCACTGAGCAGATAACCCAGGCCTTTGGTCGCGGCGATCAGCTCGGCGGCCACCAGAAACATCCACGCCAGGCTCATGCCGCTGCGCAGCCCGGTGAACAAGCCGGGCAGGGCGGCCGGCAGCAGAATTCGCCGGACCAGCCGCGTCCGGCTGAAACCATACATTTGCCCGACTTCCACCAGTTTGCGGTCGATGTCGCGAATGGCCGCGACGCCGTTGAGGTACACCGGGAAGAATGCGCCGATGGCGATCAGGACGATTTTCGACGTCTCGTCGATGCCCAGCCACAGCAGCAACAGCGGCACCCAGGCCAGGCTCGGAATCGAGCGCAGGCCGGCGAACGTCGGCTCCAGCCAGGCTTCGGCTTCGCGACTCAATCCGACCCACGCGGCAAACACCAGGGCCAGGCCGGCGCCGATGGCGAAACCCAGTAGCACCCGCAACAGGCTGGCGCTGATGTGTTTCCACAGCGCGCCCTCAGCGAGGTCTCTGAGGGTCAGGGCGATTTCGCTGGGCGCCGGCATTTGGTAGGACGGTAGCCAGCCGATGCGTACGACAGATTCCAGCACCAGGATGATCAGCACCGGCAAGGCCAGTCCCTTGAGGCGCAGGCGCCAGGCGTTGTTCAAGTAAAGCGTGGCGCGACGCGGCGTTGGCAATTCGAGGGGCAGGGGTTTGCTTTTGCTGGTCATGGAATTCTCCAGTCACGACGAATCCGCGACGGGCGCGGATTCGCTCTTGCCGTTGGCGGTTGTTACTGACGAGCCACGGTCTCTTTGAAGCCGGTGTCGATCAGTTGATCGATCACCTGATCGACATTCACCCCGCGACGAACCAGCTCTTCGGAGACCAGAATCGGCGCGGCGGCCTTGGAGGCGATCACGTCGTCGGCGGTCAGTTGCGGACTGCTCAGGTCGGTGCGCGACAGTTGCAGCCTGGCCACTTCCAGCGGCAGACCTGACTCGGCGGCGAGCAATTTCGCCAGCTCTTCAGGATTTTTCACCGCCCACTCACGGGCCTGTTCGTACGCCTTCAGGACGGTTTCGATGGTCTGCGGGTGTTCTTTCGCATAGCTGTCGGTGACGCTGACCACGCCGTAACTGTTGAAATTGGTGTTGCGATACAGCAGGCGCGAACCGGCTTGCACCTGGCTGGCGGCCATGTGCGGATCGAGACCGGCCCAGGCGTCAACGTCACCTTTTTCCAGCGCGGTGCGACCGTCCGGGTGCTGCAAGTGCACCAGTTCCACATCGTCCTTGCTCAGGCCGGCCTGTTGCAGGCTGCGCAGGGTGAACAGGTACGGGTCGGTGCCTTTGGTGGCGGCAATCTTCTTGCCTTTCAGGTCGGCGACGGTCTTGTAGGGAGAGTCTTTGCGTACCACCAGCGCGGTCCATTCGGCGCGACTGTAGACGTAAACCGATTTGATCGGGCTGCCATTGGCGCGGCTGAGCACCGCGGCGAGGCTGGCGGAGGACGCGAAGTCGACGCCGCCGCTGTTGAGGTATTCCAATGAGCGGTTACTGCCCTGGCTGAGCACCCAACTGACTTTGGTCTGGGGCAGCGCTTTCTCCAGGAAACCGAAGTGCTTGAGCGCCAGGCTGACCGGTGAGTAATAGGCATAATCCAGATGCACTTCGGCCGGTGGCGTTTCGGCGGCCTGCGCGGCGGGTTGCAGGCTCAAGGCCAGGGCGCAGGCGCTGAGCAGATACCTGACGGTGGAGAAACGGAAGGTGGACTTCATGAGATCGGCTCCGGCAAGGCGTTGGTATGTCTTATTTCTAAAAGATCATTTTTTATGAATGAGTCCCGCATAAAGGGAATATTGCAGGCTCTGTGCCATGTTGCCGATTTCGCGCTGGATCAAGGCTTGGCGCGGGGGGCTGAAGCCACGGGGATGTTGCCGGGAAAACAGTCTGTCGAGTCACTGTTGCTGGGCAAACAGTGTTGCCTGACGGTCATGAGCTTATGCAGAAATAGAATTTAAAAAGCTATCTGTAAGAGCGTTATGGTCTATGGCATTCACTCTCAAGGAGCCCCCCTGATGAACCTGTCCCGATTTGTGCGCGGTCTGTTGACCAGCGCGCTGTTTGCCGCGCCAATGGCCTACGCCGCCGATCCCGTCGTCCTGCACGTCGGAGACCAGAACTACTACAACGTGCGGGCCTCGGTGGAGGCGTCGGGGGTGCTGGAAGGGGCGCCTTATACCGTCGACTGGAAGCACTTCCAGGCCGCCGCGCCGCTGGCCGAAGCGTTGAACACCGGCGCACTGGATTTAGGCTTTTTGGGTGATTCGGGCTTCCTGTTCCTCGCCGCCAAACAGGCGCCGGTGAAGCTGATCGGCGTCTCGCGGCAGAACCCGGACACCATTGCCTTACTGGTACCCAAGGATTCGCCGGTCAAAACCATCGCCGACCTCAAGGGCAAGAAAGTCGCCTACTGGCCCGGTGCCTGGAGCCAGCAATTGACCCTGCGCGCTTTACAGCAAGCTGATCTGCCAGAGGACTACGTCGACTTCATCAAACTGATGCCGATCGATGCCGCCGCCGCGTTGCCACAGGGCAGCATTGATGCCTTCCCGGTCTGGGAACCCTACATTTCCCAGCAGATCCTGTTCTCCGGCGCCCGACCGATTCTCACCGCCAAGAACCTCATGCCAGGCCTCAGTGCCATCGCTGCCTCGACACCGTCGATCGACAGCAAGCGCGAAGCCATCGCCGATTTCCTGGTGCGCCTGAAAAAGGCTCGGGCCTGGGTCGACAACCACACCGACGAGTACGCCGATCTGTGGGCGAAGAAGGCCAATCTCGACCAGAACGTTTCGCGCCACTGGTTGCGTCAGGCGCACATGACCGTCGGCCCGGTAGACGCGCAGGCGGCCAAGGATTTGCAGAGCACGGCGGACTTCCTGTTCAAGGTCAAGGCGCTGCCCTCGGCACTGGCCACCGCGCCGATCATCGACAGCTCGTTCCAGCACGCATTGGCCCAGTAACCGACAATGCACGGCAGCATCGGAACCAAACACTGTGTAACCTGATCCAACCGGCGCCCGCACACGTGTGCGGGCTCAACGGTCTTGCCCAGGGCACACAATGAATCAGCTGTTCAAGGTTTTCTGCGCACTCGCCATTGCCGTCGGGCTGGTGGGTTGCATCGCGGCTCCCATCGAAATGACCGCGCAGACCGAACAGCGGCTGCGCGCGCAACCGCCGATCCGTTTTCTGCTGACCTTCGATGACGGTCCCAGCGCGTCGAGTTTCTGGAATCCGACGATGACGATTCTCGACAGCCTGGCCACGAACCCGGTGCAACCGAACCTCAAAGCGGTGTTCTTCGTACAGACCGGCGCGCCACGGGCGGGCGACAGCGACATTGGCCGCGAGGTCATGCGCCGTGAACACGCCGATGGGCAGATACTGGGTTTCCACACGGGCACCCACTGGCACACCAATCACCGTTCCCTGAGCCCGGAAGAACTGGAACAGTCGCTGACCAAGGGCAGTGCCGCTATTACCGCGATCACCGGCACGCCGCCGACCCTGGTGCGTCCTCCCTTCTGGAACTACGACAAACGGGTCTTCGCGGCCTATCAAAAGCACGGCTTGCACGTGTTGTTGACCGACCTGAGCGCCAACGACGGCAAGATCTGGGGCTTCAACGCCAGTCCCCGGCGGCGGGCCAACATGCTGCGGCAGTTGTCGGAAGTGCGCGAACGCATCGCGTCGGGCGAGCTGCCCACCGTGGACGGCGTGATCCCGGTGGTGGTGACCTTCCATGACCTCAATCGCTACACCGCCCGGCATGCCCGGGAGTACCTGCAAATCCTGCTCGACAGTGCCCAGGCTACTGGGGTGAAGCTGGCTGAAAAGGCGTTTTATGACGACACTGCAGCGCTGCAACGAGCGGCCATGGCGCGTACCGTTCGCGACAACTCTGAGGCGGTAAAACTGCCGGGAATCTGGAACTGGATCTGGGATGGCGACAGGCACTAAAAAACCGTCCCTGCTACACCCTTCAGGAGGGGTTGAAAGACGATTGCCTGACGTCAAATTTCAATCGAATCTGCACTGCCGCACCCTTGTTTGACCCCTATTCCGTCTGGGTCTAACCGCTCGGCGGGAAAGTTTGGAATTAGTCACTTCTGACGTTTTTTTTTAGATGGATCCAACTATGCTCGGATGATGGCTCTCTGCTGGCCTTGTGTCGTTTCAGTGAGCCCTTCCAACACACCTCCACTAAAAAAATACTGATAATCAGGTGACTAACCATGGCGTCTTTAACCTTATCGAACAGCTTCAGTTTTCTAGCGGATCAGGATTGGGATTGGGTTGTCACCGTTGCTACCAGTAATTCGCTGACCATCAGCGACGGGGTGCATACGCAAGTCTTTACCGGGAGCTTCACTTACCCCTCTCCAGGCGTTGTCGCCGGTACCGTGACGGGCAGTACCTACGCGGAAAACGGAGTGCCGATATATACCCTCACCGGGATATCCAAAAGTGCAGCGCAACTGGCCGAGTTCGCCCAAACGCCGGGCGATACCCAGGCGACCTATGCCTTCATCCTGAGTGGCAATGACACAATCACTGGCAGTTCGGGTGATGACACCTTGCTGGGTTACGCCGGCAACGACCTGCTCGATGGCAGGGCCGGGGCCGACAAGCTTGATGGTGGTGCTGGCAACGACGCTTATATTGTCGACAATCTGGGCGATGTCGTCAGTGAAACCGGCGTGGGTGCGGCGGGGGGAATCGATACCGTCAAATCGTCGGTCACTATCCGGCTCGGGGACAATATTGAAAACCTGACTTTTACTGGCACCGGCAACGTCAAGGCCAAGGGCAATGCCCTTGATAACCTGATGATCGGCAATACCGGCAATAACTTTTTTGACGGCTTCGGCGGTTCGGACACCTATCAGGGCGGCATAGGTGACGATGGTTATGTCATCGAGTTGACCGACGACAACAAAGTGGTCGACGTCATTATCGAGAAAGCGGGTGAAGGTTACGATTTTGTCGAGATCTGGGGTGGGGATTCCAGCCTGGGGCCGGTCAACATCACCATGGCCGCGAACCTTGAAGAAGCCGACGCCAGTTTCAGCAACAGTGGTGTGCAGATCAACATTACGGGCAATGCGCTGGCTAACAACATCATCGGTAACGACGCAGCCAACATTCTCGACGGTGGTGCTGGCGCCGACACGCTGAGCGGTGGGGCAGGTGACGACACCTATATTGTCGACAGCTTCGCTGACGTGATCAACGAAGGGGTCGATCAGGGAACCGATACCGTCAAGGTCGCCATCGCAACGGCCGGCGGCACTTACGTGCTGGGTGGCAACCTTGAGAACGGCACGCTGGTCAATACCGTTGCGTTCAACCTCACCGGCAACTCGTTCAATAACGTGCTGATCGGTAATGCTGCCGCCAACGTGCTGGACGGTGGCGCAGGTGCCGACACTCTGCAAGGCGGGCTCGGCAACGACACTTATATCGTCGACGCGGATGACACAGTGGTCGAAGGCTTGAACGGTGGCATCGATCTCGTCAAGTCGGCTCTTACCTACTTGCTGGATGACAACGTCGAGAACCTCACGCTCATCGGCAGTGACAACATCAATGGCAAAGGCAATGACCTGGCCAACATCATCACCGGTAACGACGGCAACAATAAACTCGACGGTGTCGAGGGCGTGGATACGCTGATCGGTGGCAAGGGCAATGACCAGTATGTGGTCGATCTGACGGCCACCAACCAGTTGGAAGACAAGGTGATCGAGAAGGCCGGCGAAGGCATCGACACCCTGACGCTGGCCAGTGCGATCAGCAACGCCACGGTCACCACACTGGTGCTGGACGCCAATCTGGAGAACGTGGATGCCCGCGACACCGGCACGCTGTCGCTGAACCTCACCGGCAACGCTTCTGCCAACATCATCCAGGGCAATGCCGGCAAAAACACCCTCAATGGCGGGCTGGGCGCCGATACCCTGATCGGTGGCCTGGGTGACGATACGTATGTCGTCGACAACGTCGGTGACACCGTCACCGAGGAGGCCGACGCCGGGACCGACACCGTCAACGTAGCCATCGCTACGGCGGGCAGCACCTACGCGCTGGGAGCGAACCTGGAAAATGCCACGCTGACCAACACCGTGGCCTTCAACCTGACCGGGAATGAGCTGGCCAACACCCTGACCGGTAACGCGGCGGCCAACCGCATCGATGGCGGTGCGGGCGCCGACACGATGAACGGTGGCGCGGGTAACGACACCTATGCGGTGGATAATGTTGCTGACAAAATCACCGATACCGCCGGTATCGATACCGTGGAAACCACCCTCGAGTACACCCTGCTCGACAAGCCGACCCTGGAAAACATCACGCTGACCGGCAATGCCGCGGTCAACGCCACGGGTAACGCGATAGCCAACGTCCTCGACGGTTCGCAAAACAGCGCCGCCAACGTGCTGACCGGCCTGGCCGGCAACGACACCTACATCGTCGGTGCTGGCGACTCGGTGATCGAAGGATTGAACGGTGGTATCGATCTGGTCAAGACCGACCAGACCTACTTGCTGGATGACAACGTCGAGAACCTCACGCTCATCGGCGGTGACAACATCAATGGCAAAGGCAATGACCTGGCCAACATCATCACCGGTAACGACGGCAACAATAAACTCGACGGTGTCGAGGGCGTGGATACGCTGATCGGTGGCAAGGGCAATGACCAGTATGTGGTCGATCTGACGGCCACCAACCAGTTGGAAGACAAGGTGATCGAGAAGGCCGGCGAAGGCATCGACACCCTGACGCTGGCCAGTGCGATCAGCAACGCCACGGTCACCACACTGGTGCTGGACGCCAATCTGGAGAACGTGGATGCCCGCGACACCGGCACGCTGTCGCTGAACCTCACCGGCAACGCTTCTGCCAACATCATCCAGGGCAATGCCGGCAAAAACACCCTCAATGGCGGGCTGGGCGCCGATACCCTGATCGGTGGCCTGGGTGACGATACGTATGTCGTCGACAACGTCGGTGACACCGTCACCGAGGAGGCCGACGCCGGGACCGACACCGTCAACGTAGCCATCGCTACGGCGGGCAGCACCTACGCGCTGGGAGCGAACCTGGAAAATGCCACACTGACCAACACCGTGGCCTTCAACCTGACCGGGAATGAACTGGCCAACACCCTGACCGGTAACGCGGCGGCCAACCGCATCGATGGCGGTGCGGGCGCCGACACGATGAACGGTGGCGCGGGTAACGACACCTATGTGGTGGATAATGTTGCTGACAAAATCACCGATACCGCCGGTATCGACACCGTGGAAACCACCCTCGAGTACACCCTGCTCGACAAGCCGACCCTGGAAAACATCACGCTGACCGGCAATGCCGCGGTCAACGCCACGGGTAACGCGATAGCCAACGTCCTCGACGGTTCGCAAAACAGCGCCGCCAACGTGCTGACCGGCCTGGCCGGCAACGACACCTACATCGTCGGTGCTGGCGACTCGGTGATCGAAGGCTTGAACGGTGGTATCGATCTGGTCAAGACCGAGTTGAGTTACACGTTAGGCAACAACGTTGAAAACCTCACGCTGTTGGGGAGCGCCGACACCGACGGTTTTGGCAACAGTCTGGCCAACATCATCACCGGTAACGATGGCAGCAACCTGATAGTGGGTGCAGGTGGTGTTGACACCGTGCAAGGAGGCAAGGGCGATGACGGTTACGGGGTTGAGCTGAGCCAGACCAATACCATCGTCGACAAAGTCATTGAAAAGGCCAACGAGGGCGATGACTGGCTGCTGGTCTACGGAGGTAATTCAAGTCTCGCCACGACCGTCACCCTGGGGCTCGTGGCGAACGTCGAGAACATTGACGCTTCGCAGGCGATTGGGGTCAAGCTCAACCTGAAAGGCGGTGCTGGCGACAACTCATTGGTAGGCAATGACGTTGCCAACCTTATCGACGGCGGGGCCGGTGCCGATTTCATGGCGGGTAGTGAGGGCAACGACACATACGTGGTCGATAACGTGGGTGACGAAATCGAAGAGCTGGCCGATGAAGGGATCGACCAGGCCAATATCGCTATCGCTGCGGCAGGTGGGCTTTACACCTTGAGCGACAACGTGGAAAACGCCCGGCTGACCAACACGGTGGCCTTCAATGTGACCGGTAATGCGCTGGCCAACATCCTGATGGGTAACGCGGCTGCCAACCGCATTGATGGTGGCTTGGGTGCTGACGATATGCAGGGCGGGGCGGGCAACGATACCTACGTGGTCGATAACGTCAGCGACAAAATCACCGATACCGCCGGCATTGACACGGTGGAAACCGGCCTTGATTTCACTCTGGCCGACAAGCTGACCCTGGAAAACATCACGCTGACCGGCAGCGCCGTCGTCAGTGCCACGGGCAACACGTTAGCCAACATCCTGGACGGCTCGCAAAACAGTGCCGCCAACCTGCTGACCGGCGGCAAGGGCAATGACACCTACATTGTGGGGGCCGGCGACATCGTGCAGGAACTGGCCAACGAGGGTACCGATCTGGTCCAGTCGACGGTCAACTATACCCTGACCAACAATGTTGAAAACCTGACCCTGATTGGCAGTGCCAATATCAATGCGACGGGTAACGCCCTTAGCAATACGCTGATCGGCAACACCGGCAACAACCAGCTTTACGGTGGTCTGGGAGTCGACATCCTCAAGGGTGGCAAGGGTGATGACCTGTATCTGGTCGATTTGAACGCCAAGAACCAGTTGGAAGATACCCTGACTGAAAACGCCAGCGAGGGGATCGATACCGTGCGCCTGCAGGGCGGTGCGGCACTGGCGACTTTCACCCTGCTGACCCTGGGCGCGAATCTGGAAAATCTCGATGCGAGCCTGACCGGCAACACGCTGCTCAACCTGAAGGGCAACGCGCTGAACAACGAACTGATCGGCAACAGCGCGAACAATACCCTCGACGGCGGTGCCGGCAACGATACGCTCACAGGCGGTGCAGGCAACGACATACTCATTGGCGGGCTGGGCGTTGATATCCTGATCGGCGGGCTGGGCGACGATACCTACACGGTCGACAACCTGAGCGACAGCGTGACGGAAAACGCAGACGAGGGTACTGATCTGGTCAAGGTCGCCATTGCCGCCGCAGGGGGTACCTACACCCTGAGCGCCAACGTGGAGAATGCGACGCTGGTCAACGCCGTAGCGTTCAACCTGACCGGTAATGACCTGGACAATATCCTCACAGGTAACGCGGCCAACAACCGCATCGATGGTGGAGTGGGCGCCGATTTGATGATCGGTGGCGCCGGCAACGACACCTACATCGTCGATAACATCGGTGACCAGATCTCCGACAGCTCCGGGGTGGATACCGTCCTGTCCAGCATCACCTTCAACCTGGATGAGAACGGCGTCGAGAACCTCACATTGACGGGAACCGGCAACATCAATGGTGACGGCAACACACTGGCCAACATCATCACCGGCAACAGTGGCGACAACAAACTCGATGGCTGGGAGGGGGTTGATACATTGGTGGGGGGCGCGGGCAACGACCAATACAATGTCGACCTGACCAGCACCAATGCGTTGGAAGACAAACTGGTCGAGTCGGCTAACGAGGGTAACGACACTGTTTTCGTTTTCGGCGGGGTTGTCAGCACCAAGGTGGCCACCATCACCCTGGGCGCCAATCTGGAGAACCTGGACCTCAGCAATACCATCGCTGGCGTCAAGCTCAACCTGGTCGGCAACGCCCTGGACAACGTGCTGACCGGCAATACGTCGCAGAACGTCTTTACCGGGGGATTAGGCAGTGACACGTTCAAGTTCGACGACCCGACTCAATTGGGCAAGACCAGTGCGACTTGGGACATCATCACCGACTTCAAATCCGGTATCGATCATATTGATCTGTCAGGGTTGGGGAGTTTCCAGCTGCTCGACAGCAATACGGCCTTCACCGATGTCGGGCAACTGAAGTTGATTGACGGTGTGCTGTACGGGACAACGGATCTGGGGGCCGAGGCTGACTTCGCGATCCAGCTCACCGGGGTTACCAGTTTGACGCAGTCCGATATCGAAATCGGCTAAATCGCAGTGCCATGATCCGGGGCGAGCCTACAGTGCTCGCCCCGGGTTGCTTGAGACCGCTTGCGGCAACAGCTCATCAATCATCCGCAAACAATGATTCAACCCCGGCGAGACATCACCCACGCGCCGGCTAAGGATGATAGGCGAAGTTGCGTTGTCTTCCAGCAGCGGCGTGAAACCGATGTCGTCACGGTGCAGTAATTGCACCGAGGCCGGCACCAGCGTGACCCCGATTCCTGCACCTACCAGGCCAATCGCCGTTTGCAGCTCGTTGGTCCATTGCGCCACATGGATGCTCACGCCATAGGATTCGAACAAGGCAATCACATGGTCGGCGTAGCTCGGGCGCGGGTTGCCGGGGTACAAAACGAAGGGTTCCTTCGCCAGGTCGCGGAGGCTGATCGGCCCGGCCAGCAAGGGATGGCCGGCGGGCAGGGCGGCGACCAGGCGGTCTTCGGTCAAAACAGTCTGGATGATGGCCGGGTCGTCGATGCGGATCCGTCCGAAACCGATGTCGATCCGTCCGGCCTTGAGCGCCTGCACCTGTTGCAGTGTGGTCATTTCCGAGAGCCCCAGTTCAAGCTCAAGAGGTTCACCGCTGCGCAAACGGCGGATCAGTTCTGGCAGCACGCCATAGAGTGTCGACGGCGCAAAACCGATGCCCAGCCAGGTTTTTTCACCCAGACCAATTCGTCGCGTGTTGTCGCAGACCTTGCCCAGTTGCTCGAGCAGGGCGGTGGAATGCTCATGGAAGAACCGCCCGGCGTCGGTCAGCTTCAGCGGCCGCCCGCGCTCCAGCAGTAACACCCCGAGTTCGTCTTCCAGCTGCTGAATCTGCCGGCTCAGCGGTGGCTGGGCGATGTGCAGCAATTCAGCGGCGCGGGTGAAGTTGAGGGTTTGAGCCAACACCTGAAAATACCGCAGGTGACGCAGTTCCATGGGGCCTCCGCTAATAAATCAGTTTCATACCTTTAAGGTATCAAGTCAGACCAATTCTATATTGGCTTCCCGAAAAAAGCCGTACCAGAATCGGTTGCAGAACTTTAAGAACCTGACGGGTATCGCCATGCTTGACACTGCCATTGAATCGATCGAGACGATCATCGTCGATCTGCCGACCATCCGCCCGCACAAGCTGGCGATGCACACCATGCAGAACCAGACCCTGGTGATCATTCGCGTGCGGTGCGCCGATGGCATTGAAGGCATTGGCGAATCCACCACTATCGGTGGCCTGGCTTACGGCAATGAAAGCCCGGACAGCATCAAGACCAACATCGACCGGCATTTCGCGCCGCTGTTGCTGGGCCAGGACAGCGCCAACGTGAACGCCGCGATGTTGCGCCTGGAACGCAGCATCCGAGGCAACACGTTCGCCAAGTCAGGTATCGAAACCGCGTTGCTCGACGCCCAGGGCAAACGCCTCGGCCTGCCGGTCAGCGAACTGTTGGGCGGACGGGTTCGCGATGCACTGCCGGTGGCGTGGACCCTGGCCAGTGGCGACACCGACAAGGACATCGCCGAAGCGGAAAAAATGCTCGACCTGCGTCGCCATCGCATCTTCAAACTGAAAATCGGTGCCGGCGAAGTCAACCGCGACCTGGCCCACGTCATCGCGATCAAGAAAGCCTTGGGCGATCGCGCCAGCGTGCGGGTCGATGTCAATCAGGCCTGGGACGAAGCGGTCGCGCTGCGTGCCTGCCGGATCCTCGGCACCAACGGCATCGACCTGATCGAACAGCCTATTTCGCGCAACAACCGCGCCGGCATGGCGCGCTTGAACGCCATGAGTCCGGCGCCGATCATGGCCGACGAATCCATCGAGTGCGTGGAAGACGCGTTCAACCTGGCCCGTGAAGGTGCCGCTTCGGTGTTCGCCCTGAAGATCGCCAAGAACGGCGGCCCGCGTGCCGTGTTGCGCACCGCAGCGATTGCCGAAGCGGCCGGCATTGGCCTGTATGGCGGCACCATGCTTGAAGGCGGTATCGGCACCCTGGCGTCGGCCCATGCGTTTGTCACGCTGAACAAACTGGCGTGGGACACCGAGCTGTTCGGCCCGCTGCTGCTGACCGAAGACATCCTCAGCGAGCCGCTGGTCTATCGCGATTTCGAACTGCACGTGCCGAAAACCCCGGGCCTGGGCCTGAGCATCGATGAAGAACGCCTGGCGTTCTTCCGCCGCGATAAAACCTCTACTGCCATTCATCTAGCCTGAGGAGAGCCTTATGCTGTTCCACGTAAAAATGACCGTGAACCTGCCGGTCGACATGAATCCTGAAGCCGCCGCCCGATTGAAGGCTGACGAAAAAGCCCTGGCCCAGCGCCTGCAAGAGCAGGGCAAGTGGCGTCACCTGTGGCGCATCGCCGGGCTCTATGCCAATTACAGCGTGTTCGATGTCGACAGCGTCCAGGAGCTGCACGACCTGCTGATGCAATTGCCGCTGTACCCGTACATGGCGATCGAAGTCACCGCGATGTGCCGGCATCCTTCTTCCATCCGCGAGGATGACCGCTGAACCCAGCCTGTTCAGTTCGCCACGCTAATAATTACAAGATGAGGAACCACCATGAACGTCAAGATTTCCCACACTGCCAGCGCCCAGAAATTTCTCGAAGAGGCCAGCGGCCTGCTCAATGACGGCGGCAACCCACGGGTCAAGGCACTGATCTACCGCATCCTGCGCGACTCGGTGAACATCATCGAAGACCTCGCCGTGACCCCGGAAGAATTCTGGAAAGCCGTCAACTACCTCAACGTGCTGGGTGCGCGCCAGGAAGCCGGTTTGTTGGTGGCCGGGATTGGCCTGGAACATTACCTGGACCTGCTGATGGACGCCGAAGACGAGCAGGCCGGCAAGGCCGGCGGCACGCCGCGGACCATCGAAGGGCCGCTGTACGTGGCCGGTGCACCGTTGTCCCAGGGCGAAGCGCGTCTGGATGATGGCGTCGATCCGGGTGTCACGCTGTTCATGCAGGGCCGGGTGTTCAATACCGCCGGCGAACCGTTGGCCGGCGCCGTGGTGGATGTCTGGCACGCCAATACTGGCGGCACTTATTCGTACTTCGACACCACGCAATCGGAGTTCAACCTGCGTCGCCGTATCGTCACCGATGCCGAGGGCCGTTACCGTTTCCGCAGCATCGTGCCGTCGGGCTACGGTTGCCCACCGGACGGTCCGACCCAGCAACTGCTCGATCAACTGGGCCGTCACGGCCAGCGCCCGGCGCACGTGCACTTCTTCATCTCGGCGCCGGATCATCGTCACCTGACCACCCAGATCAACCTCGACGGCGATCAATACCTGCACGACGATTTTGCCTATGCCACCCGTGACGAACTGATCGCGAAAATCACCTTCAGCGATGATCAGGCGCGTGCGGCGGCCTATGGTGTGAGCGGGCGCTTTGCCGAGATCGAATTCGATTTCACCCTGCAATCGTCCGCCCAGCCTGAAGAGCAGCAGCGTCACGAGCGGGTTCGCGCACTCGAGGACTGATGTATCAGCTTCAATATCAACGTTGACTGACATACCGCTCTCGCGAGCAAGCCCGCTCCCACAATTAACCGCGTTCGCTCTGGAGAAACACGGTCGAATGTGGGAGCGGGCTTGCCCGCGAAAGGGGCCGGAACATTCCACATGTCGGTCCACTGACACACTGCTGCAGACACTGCCTTAGAATGCCCCGACGCACCCTATAACAACAACGTGAGTGACCCGATGATGCAAGCGCAACTGTTGAGTCAGCGCAGCTCCGTATTCGACCATGCCGACCCATACGCGGTGTCGGGTTACGTCAATCAGCATGTCGGTAATCATTGCATCCTCATGCCCCGGGCCGGGCGACCGCTGGCCAGTCTAAATCACTGCAAATTTGCCAGTCTCGACCTGTGCCGCATCAGCTACGGCGGCAGCGTTCGCGTCACCTCCGGCGCGCTGGAAACCATCTATCACCTGCAAGTGCTGCTGCGCGGCAATTGCCTGTGGCGCGGTCACGGTCAGGAACATTACTTCGCCCCCGGCGAGTTGCTGCTGATCAACCCCGACGATCCGGTGGACCTGACGTACTCCGACGATTGCGAAAAATTCATCCTCAAAGTCCCGACGTCATTGCTGGAATCGGTCTGCGATGAGCAACGTTGGCGGTATCCGACGCAGGGCGTGCGATTCCTGGAGAACCGTTACCAGCTCAATGAGCTGGAAGGGTTTGTCGGCCTGCTGGCGATGATTTGCCAGGAAGCCGAAGCCACCGAGCAGATTCCCAAAGTGCAGGAACACTACGCACAGATCATCGTCAGCAAGATGCTCAGCCTGATGCAGACCAACGTCAGCCGCATCAGCCTTGGCTCACAGACGGCAACGTTCGAGGTGATCGCCGACTACATTGCGCGCAACCTCAAGCAGGACATCGACAGCGAAGAACTGGCGCGCCAGGCACGGATGAGCCTGCGTTCGCTGTACGGCTTGTTCGAACGCAATGCCGGCACCACGCCGAAAAACTACATCCGGCAGAAACGCCTGGAGCGCATCAATGCGTGCCTGATCGACCCGACCTGCAATGTGCGGAACGTCACTGAGGTGGCGATGGATTATGGGTTTCTGCATTTGGGGCGGTTCTCCGACAATTACCGCAAACAGTTCGGCGAATTGCCCTCCGACACCCTCAAGCGCCGCCTCTGACTGATACCAGAGAGCGACGCATCACCTGTGGCGAGGGGATTTGGCGACACGTCGCACCGCCCCGTTGGGCTGTGAAGCGGCCCCTGTTTTTCCAGCCACACCGCGTCTAATGGATTACGACGGCTTCGCCGCCGAGCGGGGCGGTGCGACGTTTCGCTAAATTCCCTAGCCACAGTCTCGCAAGTTCGACAGCTGCTACGTGTACGTGCGCATCACCTGCTGCACTAAACGGATAAAGGTCTGCACCCAGCGGATAGTCCACCCCATTGCCCCGTCCTAGCATGAGCCTTGCCTGAACAATAACAATGGAGGCGGCGGCCATGACCCTGCGACCCGAATATCTTCACTCCCTGCTTGAGGACGATCCAGAACAAGGAATCTATCGCTGCAAGCGCGAGATGTTCACCGACCCACGGCTGTTCGATCTCGAGATGGAACACATCTTCGAAGGCAACTGGCTGTACCTGGCGCACGAAAGCCAGATCCCCAACAAAAACGACTTCTACACCACCACCATGGGGCGCCAGTCGATCTTCATCGCGCGCAACAAGGACGGTGAACTCAACGCTTTCCTCAACGCCTGCAGTCACCGTGGCGCGACGCTCTGCCGGCACAAGTCCGGCAACAAGAGCTCGTACACCTGCCCGTTCCATGGCTGGACGTTCAACAACTCCGGCAAGCTGCTGAAGGTCAAAGACCCGGCCGCGGCCGGCTATCCGGCGAGCTTCAACTGCGAAGGGTCCCACGACCTGACCAAAGTCGCGCGGTTCGAATCCTATCGCGGCTTCCTGTTCGGCAGCCTGAAGGCGGATGTCCTGCCGCTGGTCGAGCACCTGGGCGAGTCGGCGAAGATCATCGACATGATCGTCGACCAGTCCGCCGATGGCCTGGAAGTGCTGCGCGGTTCCTCCAGCTATATCTACGAAGGCAACTGGAAACTCACCGCCGAAAACGGTGCTGACGGCTATCACGTGAGCTCGGTGCACTGGAACTACGCCGCCACCCAGAACCAGCGCAAGCAGCGCGAGGCCGGCGACAGCAATCCGACCATGAGCGCCGGCAGCTGGGCCAAGCAGGGCGGTGGTTTCTACTCCTTCGACAAGGGCCACATGCTGCTCTGGACCCGTTGGGCCAACCCGGAAGACCGTCCACTGTACGAACGCCGCGACGAACTGGCCGAGGATTTCGGCAAGGCTCGCGCCGACTGGATGATCGAGAACTCGCGCAACCTGTGCCTGTACCCGAACGTGTACCTGATGGACCAGTTCAGCTCGCAGATTCGCATCGCCCGGCCGATCTCGGTCAATCGCACGGAAATCACCATTTACTGCATCGCCCCGAAAGGCGAAAGCGACCACGCCCGTTCCAGCCGCATTCGCCAGTACGAAGACTTTTTCAACGTCAGCGGCATGGCCACGCCGGACGATCTGGAGGAGTTCCGCTCGTGCCAGACCAGCTATCAGGGCAGCGTGACCGCGTGGAACGATATGTCCCGTGGTGCCGAGCACTGGATCGAAGGCGCTGACGATGCGGCGAAGGAAATCGACCTGCATCCACTGCTCAGCGGTGTGCGCACCGAAGACGAAGGCCTGTTCGTGCTGCAACACAAATACTGGCAGCAAACGATGCTCAAGGCGCTGGCTGCCGAAGAATCCCGGTTGATTGCAGTGGAGGCCGTGCAATGACGATTACCTACGACAGCGTTCGCGACTTCCTCTACCGCGAAGCCCGTTACCTCGATGACCGGCAGTGGGACGAATGGCTGGAGTTGTACGCCCCGGACGCGACGTTCTGGATGCCGTCCTGGGACGACAACGACGAGCTGACCGAAGACCCGCAGCGGGAAATCTCGCTGATCTGGTACGGCAACCGCACCGGTCTGGAAGACCGCGTCTTCCGCATCAAGACCGAGCGTTCCAGCGCTACGGTGCCGGACACCCGTACCTCTCACAACATCAGCAACATCGAGCTGCTGGAACAGGTCGATGGCCTCTGCAAGGTGCGCTTCAACTGGCACACCCTGAGCTTTCGCTACAAGACCGTCGACAGCTATTTCGGCAGCAGTTTCTACACCCTTGATGTGCGCGGCGAGAACCCGCTGATCAAGGCCAAGAAAGTGATCCTGAAGAACGACTACGTTCGCCAGGTCATCGATGTTTACCACCTGTGAGGCGGCCGTCATGACTCATACCATCGCATTCAATTTCGAAGACGGCGTCACCCGGTTCATCGACGCCAATGTGGGCGAAACCGTGGCCGATGCCGCGTATCGCCAGGGCATCAACATTCCGCTGGATTGCCGAGACGGCGCCTGCGGTACTTGCAAGTGTTTTGCCGAGGCCGGCCGCTACGACCTGGGCGAGGAATACATCGAAGACGCCCTCACGGCGGACGAAGCCGAGCAGGGTTTTGTCCTGACCTGCCAGATGCGCGCCCAGAGCGATTGCGTGGTGCGGGTGCCAGCCTCCTCGGAGGTCTGCCGCACGCAACAGGCCAGTTTTGAAGCGACCATCAGCGCCGTGCGCCAGTTGTCCGACAGCACCATCGCGTTGTCGATCAAGGGTGAGGCGCTGAGCAAACTGGCGTTCCTGCCGGGGCAGTACGTGAACCTCGGGATTCCCGGCAGCGAGCAGACTCGCGCTTATTCCTTCAGTTCGTTGCAGCGTGACGGCGAAGTCAGTTTCCTCATCCGCAACGTCCCCGGCGGCTTGATGAGCAGCTTTCTGACCGGCATGGCCAAGGCCGGCGACAGCATGAGCCTGGCCGGGCCGTTGGGCAGTTTTTATCTGCGTGACATTCGTCGACCACTGTTGCTGCTGGCCGGTGGTACTGGCCTGGCGCCGTTCACCGCGATGCTGGAAAAAATCGCCGAGCAGGGCAGTGAGCATCCGCTGCACCTGATCTACGGCGTGACCAACGATTTCGATCTGGTGGAAATGGATCGACTCGAAGCCTTCGCCGCGCGCATCCCGAATTTCAGCTTCAGCGCCTGCGTGGCCAGCCCCGACAGTCAGCACCCGCTCAAGGGCTACGTGACCCAGCACATCGAGCCGAAGCATTTGAACGATGGCGACGTCGATGTCTACCTGTGCGGCCCGCCGCCGATGGTCGAGGCAGTCAGCCAATACATTCGCGAACAAGGCATCGCGCCGGTGAATTTCTACTACGAAAAATTTGCCGCCAGCGCTGCATGAGTCGCGCACCGGGAGCGGGGATGTACACAAAACCCGCCCTCGACACAGATCCAGTGTGGGAGCGGGCTTGCTCGCGAAGACGTCGTGTCAGTCAGCATCCTTGTCGCCTGACACGACGCCTTCGCGAGCAAGCCCGCTCCCACAGTTGACCGGCTTCCGTCGTCACGAGGTACACATGAACAGATTTCACGAAAAAATCGCGCTGATCACTGGCGCTGCGCAAGGCATCGGCCGGCGCGTCGCCGAGCGCATGGCAGCGGAAGGGGCACGGTTGATTCTGGTCGATCGCTCCAAGCTGGTATTCGAGGTGCAACAGCAGTTGGCCCAGCACAGCCAGGTGTTGGCGCTAACCGCCGATCTTGAACAGTACGCCGAATGCAGCCGGGTGATGCAAACCGCCATCGAGCGTTTCGGGCGTCTCGACATCCTCATCAACAATGTCGGCGGGACGATCTGGGCCAAGCCGTTCGAACACTACGAAGCGCAGCAGATAGAGGCCGAAGTTCGTCGCTCGCTGTTCCCTACGCTGTGGTGCTGCCATGCCGCGTTGCCGTTCATGCTGGAGCAGGGCAGTGGCGCCATCGTCAACGTGTCGTCCATCGCCACCCGCAGCATCAACCGCGTGCCGTACGGCGCGGCGAAGGGCGGGGTGAATGCGCTGACCACTTGCCTGGCGTTCGAAACCGCAGGCCGGGGCGTTCGCGTCAATGCGACGGCGCCCGGTGGAACCGAAGCGCCGCCACGGCTGATTCCGCGCAACAGCGCTGAACAAAGTGCTGAGGAAAAGGTGTGGTATCAGCAGATCGTGGACCAGACGCTCGACAGCAGTCTGATGAAACGCTACGGCACGCTGGATGAACAGGCCGGCGCAATTCTGTTTCTGGCCAGCGACGAAGCGTCCTACATCACCGGCATGATCATGCCGGTGGGTGGCGGTGACCAGGGCTGAAAAAACCGAGAACTACAGGCGACGCTGAAACGCTCTGACGATTCTCAGCGTGGCGTCGCTTGTGTTCAGATTGTGCACCGCGTCCAGCGGAAACCACATGCAATCGAAGATTTCATTTTGCGGGCGCGCCTCATTCGAGTTCAGCACCGATGCCTCGTAGACATGGTGCCGGGTGCCGCCCGAATCCAGTTCCATCAGGTAGAGCAAGTCGTCGACCCCCAGTCCGGTCTCTTCCCACAGTTCGCGCATGGCCGCAGCCGCGACGGTTTCGCCGGCCTCGACCTTTCCGCCGGGCAGCGTCCAGCGACTCTTTGGCTTGCGCACCAGGAGAATGTACCGGTCCTGCTCACAAATGACGGTTGCGCGCACTTTCATGTGTTACCTGATTGCCTGTTGTCATAATTCGGTAATAAAAATGCAATATTCAGGCCGGCACCGGTTTAACCGGGCCTCTGGCTGGTTGGAGGTGTCTCAGGGGCCGAAAGTGCAACCGGATGCCGGAATCCTGTCGCGACGTCTGGTCGGCATCAGTTCGAAGGGTGGGTGTAAGGTAGGCAGGTTAGTTCTGAAATCAGTACCGAAAATGGAGGTAGCTTATGAGCGTTCCGATGCTGAATAAGATGCACATGAACGGTTATGACGTACTCAGCGTAAACAACGGCCCCTGGCGGGTATGCACCCAAGGCGACCGGTTGGCAGCCTTTGCCAGCAGGGAAGAGGCACTGGCTTTTGCGGCGTCTCTTCCCGGTTACAAGGCGCGGGCGAAAAGACCGGCCGATAGCCGGAAGGTCGACAAATAGTCAGCTGCAAGCCCCGGTTTTTCCGGGGCTTTCATTATTTGGGAGAACCGCCACCTCCGCTCATCCCTCCACTGCTGCTTGTGCCAGGCTTGTTTCGAGTAATCACCTTGGCCTTCACTTCTTCGGCATAACCCGCCAATCGCTGTTCGTCGCCCTGAAACAGGTCGTGCAGTCTGCGCACCGCTTGTGCATCCACTTCGTTGCCGGCCTGACGAAATTGATCTTCCAGTCGTAGAAGGTCTACCGCCGACCACCTCAAATCCGACGCAACGCTTTGCAAGTCGCGACGAAGTTCATTTTCAGATTCGTTAAGCCACATGACAACCTCCTGAACATCTCTGCTACAAAATTTTAGTCCTGATTCGTGGATCGGGGCGTTTTGTTCGTCTGAACAGTCGGTACCGCCTTTGGTCGGGAAGTTGAACGGGAACGGACAGATCTGGTGTCGTACTCAAGTGGTCAACTTTTGCTAGGGCGAGGCAACTTCAAATGACGGCGACAGATGATTTTAGATTTCACGCGCATGAGCTGATCGTCGATCTGGACGCGGCGACCACGGAAATGATGAAGCTGATCTCGGCGCATCAACTGAGTGGTCCGGAATGGGAGCGGGTGAACCAGTGGCAGCACGAGGCGTATGAACGGTGGATGACCTATTTGAACGCCAGGTCCCCCAAAGATGAAAACGCCCCACAGTGAGTGCGTTCAATCAATGGCTGTCTGCTGAACGACGGGCTACAGTTCCTTTTTTTGAAGAAGGAAGCGTCATGCGGACGTTGATGGCGGGAGTCGTGGGGGCGTTACTGGCGGGGTGTTCATTGCCCGCTTCGGTGGTGCCGGGTGAGCCGAATGTCAGCAAATACAGCGAAAAGCCACCAAAGGAGTATGCCGCCTGCGTGCTGCCGGCGTGGCAGAAGGAAATTCCCGCGTCGGCTCAAACGGGAATTTCCAATGGCTACCGGATCACGGCCCCCAGCATCATCACGGCTGACGAGATACTCGACATCGTGAAATCCAGGGATGGCAGCCGGGTATCGCTTTACCAGGGGCCGCCCTGGGCCAAGTCCGGCGCGCTGCGCCAGGCCGTTCGCGACTGTCTGTGAGGCTTAGCCGGAAATCTCGGTGACCGGGATCGTCTGGTCGTCAGATGCCTGAGCACTGCTTTTCTTTTCCCGGCGATCGTTGATCCAGTCTTCCACCTTCGCACCGAACTCAGCCGGGGCCTTTCGTCCTACTCGCCTGGCCAGATCGAGAAGGGTCTGCTGGGCAAGGGCGTCCTCCATGCGTTTTTGCGCAGTCATCATGACAGCATGCACTGAACACGGGCCTGCCAGTGCCCAAGCAGGTGTTTCACCCTCGAACACGGCGCAACGACCGCGAATCTCGCGACAATCAAAAATCAGCTTCTGGCCGTCGATGGCATTGACGATATCGAGCACGCTGATTTCGTCGGAGGGCCGGGCCAGCTTGAAGCCGCCGCGCACGCCCTCAGTGGCTACCACCAGTTTTGCCTTGGCCAGTTTGGTGAAAATTTTCGCCAGATAGTCCTGCGGCACGCCTTGCAGCTCCGCCAGTTCGCGCACGCTCGCCTCACGGGTGTCGCCGCAATTGCCTACCAGAAAAAGCAGGCAGTGAATGCCGTACTCAACGCCCGCGCTATAAAGAGACATCTGAATCTCCGACTAATGTTGTCGTAAATATTACCAGCTGATCGATAGGTAAACAACGAGCTCCGCCCCGTATTGGTAGGGCGGGGCCGGAAAGATGGATCGAAGTTTTCGATAGCAGCTATCAGCAAAAACCCATTGCAAGGTATAACTAGGATCAATATAGTCGCCGTTGTCTGGTCGGCGCTCCAAGCGCATGACCTCTTGCGAATTCATTGATCGGCCTTCTCTCGGAGTTAAAAATGAAACAGCACATCCTGGTAATCGGCGCAGGTTTCGGTGGCATGTGGACAGCTTTGAGTGCGACGCGTCTGTTCGACATTCATGGTCACGACGACGTAGAAGTGACTGTTCTGGCCCCGCAGGCCGAGCTGCGCGTGCGTCCGCGCTTCTATGAACCGAATGCGCACCAGCTGGCTGCCCCGATTGGCGAGTTGTTCGACGCAGTCGGCGTGAAGTTCATCAAGGGCGCTGCGGAAACCATCGACGTCGTGCAAAAACGTGTTGGCTACATCGATGTGTCGGGTGCCAAACAAACGTGCAGCTACGACAAACTCGTTCTGGCCACCGGCAGCCGCCTCGCCATCCCGGCGACCGCAGGCGTGGCTGAACACGCGTTCGACGTTGACCAGATTGAAGAGGCCGAGCGCCTGGAAAACCACCTGAAATCCCTGGCCAGCCTGCCGGAAAGTAAAGCCCGCAACACCGTGGTCGTGGCAGGCGGTGGCTTCACCGGGATTGAAACGGCGACCGAGATGACCGCACGTCTGCATGCCATCCTGGGTGATCAGGCGGATGTCGAAGTGATCATCGTCGATCGCGGCGAGAAGATTGGCGGGTCGATGGGCGCCGAGATCGCCAAGTCGATCGTAGAGGCCAGCGTTGAAACCGGTGTGACATGGCACTTGAAGGCGTCGGTGCTTGCCGTCGATGCCAACGGTGTCAACTTGAGCGACGGCCAGCGTATCGATGCGAAAACCGTGGTCTGGACCACCGGCGTGCGCGCCAGCTCGCTGACCGAACAGATCCCGGCGGAACGCGATCACCTGGGCCGCTTGCACGTGGACAGCCACCTGAAAGTCATCGGTCAGGAGGACATCTACGCCACCGGCGACGTGGCCTACGCCGCTTCCGACGACATCGGCAACTACGCGTTGATGACCTGCCAGCACGCCATTTCCCTGGGGCGTCACGCCGGCAACAACGTTGCAGCGCACATCCTCGGCGTTGATCCGACGCCGTACAGCCAGCCTAAATACGTGACCTGCCTGGATCTGGGCAGCTGGGGCGCGGTGTACACCGAGGGTTGGGACCGCCAGGTCAAACTGGTCAAACAGGAAGGCAAGAACCTGAAGACGCAGATCAACACGGTGTGGATCTACCCACCGGCCGCCGACCGCGCCGCTGCGTTGGCTGCGGCTGACCCGATGATTCCGGTCGCTTGAGACCTGCTGTTCGATAACCCTGCCTGATTGAAAAAATCCCGCCCAAGTGTTCTTGGGCGGGATTTTTTTTGCGACCGGAACGTTGCGATGGTGAAATTTAACGTGTAGTTTTTCATGAAATTATAAATAGAAAATTTCACGAGGCCTGCATGTTCCAGCAATCCACCCGGCACGTCGCCAGTTACTACGCCCACACTTGCGCCGATCGTCTGCTGGATCGCGCGGCTTTGGAGGGGGAGCAGGACACCGAAGTATTGATCATCGGCGCCGGTTTCAGCGGCTTGCACACCGCGTTGCGACTGGCCCTGGCCGGTAAGCGTGTGACTCTGCTGGAAGCCAGTCGGGTGGCGTGGGCGGCGTCGGGGCGCAATGGCGGTCAGGCGATTCTCGGTTGGTCGTGCGACATGCCGCCGCTGGAGGCTGCGCTGGGTTATGAACGCGCGCGGCGGTTGTGGGACGGCATGCGCTGGGCGGCACAGGAACTGCGGGCATTGCCCGAACGCCATGATTTCGATTGCGACTACCGGGCCGGTCACCTCTGGACGTCAGTGCTGGCGCGTCGGGTCAGTCTGCTGACCGAGTGGCAACACGAGGCCAGCCACAAGTGGGGCCACGACGGTTTGCAATTCATCCCGCGTGAACAGTTACCGCAATGGGTCGCCAGTGAGCGCTATCAGGCCGGGCTGTTTGACCCGGAAGGTGCGCACCTGAATCCGCTGAAACTGGCGCTCGGCCTGGCCGCTGCCATCGAGCGCGCCGGCGGGAACATTCATGAGCAAAGCAAGGCGCTGAACTATCGCGAAGAGGGTGGCCGCTACGTGGTCACCACTGAGCGCGGACGTATTCGTGCCGATGTGCTGGTGCTGGCGTGCAACGCTTACCTAGATCGGCTTGATCCGAAACTGTCGGGTTGTGTGTTGCCGGTCGGCACTTATCAGGTGGCCACCGCGCCACTCACGGAAGCGCAGGCGACTGCGCTGCTGCCGAGCAATGTCTGTGTCACCGACAATCAATTCGTGCTCGATTATTTCCGTCGTACGCCGGACAACCGGTTGCTGTTTGGCGGTGGTTGCACCTATCTGGGGGGCATGCCCAAGGACATCGCCGCGGCGACCCGACCCTTTCTGCAACGGGTGTTTCCGCAGCTCAAGGGGGTAGAACTGGAATTCGCCTGGGGCGGGCATATCGATCTCACCCTCAAGCGCACGCCTGATATCGGTCGCCGCGGCGATCTCTACTGGCTTCAGGGTTACTCAGGCCACGGCGTGCTACCGACCCTGGCCGGGGCCCGTGCCGTATCCGACGCAATATTGGGTCAGCCGGATGAACTGGCCTTGTATCAGGGTCTGGTCAACGGGACGTTCCCTGGCGGCAAGTACATGGCCGCCCCGCTGGAAGCTATTGGCAAGGCCTGGTATCGCTTGCGCGACAGCCTTTGATTCGCACATTTTCTGGAAGCTTTCAGATGGACAGGCAAGAAGAAATCTCGGCGTTGGCGATCCTGATTCAGGACCTGCGCAAACACAAAAAATACACGCTCAAGGAACTGGCGGACAAAATCGGTCGCTCCGTCGGTTTTCTCTCGCAAGTCGAGCGCGGACTGTCACGCCCGACGGTGGCGGACCTCACCGCCATCAGCGAAACCCTCGGCGTGCCGACCACCTATTTCTACAGCCTGCCCAAACCCATGGCCTTGCCCTGGGTGACCCGGCCGGACGAGCGCCGCACGCTGTATTACGCCGACGGCATCACCGACATCCTGGTCTCGCCGAAGATGCGCGCGTCGTTCTCGATGCTCGAAAGCCGGCTCGAGCCCGGCGCCAGCAGCGGCGACCGCCACATGAGCGACAGCTCGGAGCAGGGCGGTTATGTGCTCGAAGGGCAACTGACACTTTGGCTGGATGACGATCAACCGGTCACGCTGGCGGCCGGGGACAGCTTTCAGCTCGCCAGCCATACCCATTGCCGCTACGGCAATCTCACCGACCAGCTCACCCGGGTGCTCTGGGTCTACACCTGATAAAAACAACAAGGAACAACATGATGGATGCTGTCTGCTCTGATCTGCTCGCTGAAGTTCGCGCGTTTCGTCAGCGCTTTCCGGATGTGCGCTACGTGGACCTGATTTCCCTGGACATCCCCGGGCATTTCTACGGCAAGCGCTACCCGATCGAAATGCTCGAAAAAGTCGCCGCCGGCAGCGCCCTCAAGCTGCCGCAGAATTGTGTGTTGCTGGGCACCCAGGGCGGGTTGTTCAAGATTGGCGATTACTGTTTCAACGACGGTGACCCGGATGCACCACGCCGCCTGGTGCCGGGCACGCTGAAAATCGTCGACTGGGAAAAGCAGCCCCTGGGGCAGATGCTGATCACCTCCAGCGGCACTGAAAAACCGATCGTCTTCGAGCCGCGGGAAGTCTTGGCGCAGGTGCTGGAACGCCTCGCGCGCAAAGGGATTTTCCCGGTGGTGGCCTTCGAGCTGGAGTTCTACCTGTTCGATCGCCAGTTGCGCGACGGCTTGCCGCAGTTTGCGCGGGATCCGCTGACCGATGATGCAGACGATCAACCGAACATGCACATCGAACGACTGTCGCGATTTGCGCCGGTGCTCGATGAAATGGTCGAGACCGCGCGGGCCCAAGGCATCGACACTACGGTGATCACCGCCGAATTGGGCCCTGGCCAGTTCGAGATCAACTTCGGCCACCTCGATGACGGCTTGCGGGCCGCTGACTGGGCGGCGCTGTTTTGCCGCAGCACCCGTGGCGTGGCCATGAAGCACAACTACCGCGCCAGTTTCATGGCCAAGCCCTACCTGCAACACCCCGGCAGCGGCATGCATGTTCATGTGAGTCTGTATGACGAGGCGGGCAACAACCTGCTGGCGGCCAACGACCAACAACCGCTGCGCCATGCGGTGGCCGGTTGCCTGGAACTGTTGCCGCATTGCATGCCGATCTTTGCGCCGAACCACAACGCAATGCGTCGCTTGAGCGGCACAGTGAATGTCGCGTCACGCGCCAGTTGGGGGTTTGAAGATCGGGACGCGTGCCTGCGGGTGCCGGAGTCGGACGCTAAAAATCTGCGGATCGAACATCGCCTCGCCGGCGCCGACGCCAACCCTTACTTGGTATTGGCAGCGATTCTGGTGGGGTTGGAACAAGGACTGGAAGCTCGTCGTGAACCGATCGCCCCGCTCAACGAAGATCGTGGCAGTGGTATCGAGTTCCCGCTGGAGATGTTGGAGGCCGTGCGGTCAATGCAAAGCCATGCGCAATTGCGCGAAGGATTGGGCGCAGAGTTCGTGAATGTATATTGCGAAAACAAGCGCCAGGATCATTTGGCATTTCTGCAGGACATCAGTGCCCGTGAATATCGCTGGTACTTGTAGAAGACCGTTTGTCGTCACTCGACCTTAAAAAAAGTGTGGATATTGAAGGGGTTAGGAAATTTAGTGACCCGATTGTGAGTCAAAATATCTTGTTACACGGTGAAATATTCCGTAATATCCGCCCCGCGTTCACCACCACGGTTTATGCATTTTTAAATCCCGGGCGTCCATCAGCTGCCCGGGATTTTTTTTGCCTGAAATATACGGCGATTGAAAAATCGTTCGATCAGTTAGAACATTTATTTCTTTCGGTTATTTATATAGATCTGCTCTGCATATCCATCACAGCGAAAACGACGTTGTGGATTTCGTTATGTCTGCAATCAAATCCAGATAGCCGCCACAGCAGAAATTGACGCTCCGTCCACCTCGTTAAAGTGGCTTCAGCATCCAGTTCCGCTGTTCGATGGTCATCTTGTCGCCCCTGACTCAATCCCTAGAATCGGCCCCATCAGCTTCATCCAACTATTCAATCCTTCAGGGAGCAACACCATGATGAACGCCATGCAGATGCAAATGCCGATGAACGCCAACATGCCGATGATGCCAATGATGGGCATGCCGATGATGATGGCGACCATGACCTGCGAAATGATGGACGACGGCATGATGTGCAAGATGATGCCGGCCGCCGGTATGGACATGGCGATGTTCAAGAACAGCGCCGAAATGATGCAGATGATGATGAACTGCGGCATGCCGATGATGATGCACTGCGGCAACATGAGCATGATGTGCATGTCCCCGGCGAGCATGGCGATGCCGATGATGAACATGATGATGCCAATGCCGATGATGGGCATGCCGATGCCGTCGATGAAGTGCGTGATGGAATGCACCATGATGGCCGACGGCATGATGTGCAAAATCATGCCGATGGCCGGCATGAACATGGACATAATGAAAAACTGCTGCGCCCTGATGATGAAAATGATGAACGATTGCAGCATGCCGATGATGATGAGCTGCAACGGCATGCCGTTGATGTGCTGCACCTGCTGATTTCTGACAGCACAAAAAAGCCCCCGCGGTCATATGGCCCCGGGGGCTTTTTTATTGGCTTAAACGCGGATCAAAATGTGGGAGCGGGCTTGCTCGCGAATGCAGTTTTACATTCAACATTGATGTTGGCTGACACGCCGCCTTCGCGAGCAAGCCCGCTCCCACATTAGTTTGTCTTTCAGTCCAGGCGCTCCGGGTAGGTCACCACCAGATACGCCACCGCTTCACTGTCCGCCGGGTTGCGATAGCGGTGGGGCTGGTCGGCATAAAACAGAATCGAATCGCCGGTGGAAAGCAGGTAGCGTTCATCGTTGACGCTGATTTCCAGCACGCCCTGTGACACCACCAGATTCTCCTGCACGCCTGGGCCGTGACCCTCGGATACGTCCTCACCCAACGGACTCAGGCGCAGTTCGTAAAACTCCGATTGGCGCGCCACGTCGAACGGAAACAGCGCCCGGCTGACGAAAGCACCGCTGGCGCTGACCAGGCGTTTGCTCTGGTTCGCCGACAACACCGCCACTCCTTCGAACGCCCGATGTTCCAGAAACGCGGCCACCGACACCTTCAAGCCTTTGGCGATCTTGCACAGCACTTTGATCGAGGGAACGCTGCGTCCGGATTCGATCTGCGCCAGCATCGCCCGACTCACACCGCAACTCCGCGCGAGGGCATCGAGGGACAGATGACGCTTGCCGCGCAAACGCTGCAGGTTTTGCGCGACCCGCTCGCAGATCGGGTCCTCCTCCAGCGACTCCAGAGTATTCAGGTCCAGCACGGGTTCGTCGGCGCTCGCCAGAAAGCGCGAGGGTTCACGGCTGTTCACGCCTGACGGGTCCCTGTCGAATCAGCAGGCTGTACCCATTGAAAAGCCTGTAAACCGGCATTCCGAGCGTACATCTCCCACATGGCCCGTGCCCGTTGCTGAGCCTGTTTGCGTTTGTGGCGGCTGACGAAATCGATAACGTTGGCAGTCGGATTCATAGGGCACTTCACTGTCGTGATGAATGACGGAATGGCTTGAGACTACGCGGATATTTTTATAACGATAAATACTGATTTTATATTTATTAATTCCTTTTGGTTATCTTTGATGTCGTCTTCAGGAGCCTCGCGACAGGCAATTGGATCAGCCTGCAAGCGCAGAGCTTAGGGAGCAATGCAAAGGTTTAAGCTAATGCGAAAATGATATTTATTTGTGATTTTTAAGATCGATTAGCTTTATGGCTCAACGGAGCGCTGCATTTGGGTGTCGCGCTTTTTTTGCGTATGGGTCACTCACAGCGAGATTTTCATGGCGATTCCCCACAAGCGTTCAGCGTTGACCTTATTGGCGGCCTCTATAGCCGCGGTCAGCGCGTTACTCAGTCCCGGTGCGCAGGCTGAAGGCAAGATCAGCATCGCCCAGCAATTCGGTATCGGTTACCTGATTCTGGATGTGGTTCGCGATCAGCAGCTCATCGAGAAACACGGCAAGGCACAGGGCCTGGACATCAAGGTCGACTGGAACAGCATCTCCGGTGCCACGGCGATGAATGAAGCGCTGTTGGCCGGTGCGCTGGATGTGGTATCGGCAGGCGTGCCGCCAATGCTGACTATCTGGGATCGAACCAAGGGTAAACAGAACGTCAAGGCCATCGCCTCGCTGGGCTCGATGCCCAATTACCTGCTGACCAACAACCCCAATGTGAAAAGCCTGAAAGATTTCACCGAGAAGGATCGCATTGCCGTGCCGGCGGCCGGGGTAGGGTTCCAGTCGCGCACCTTGCAGATCGAAACGGCCAGGCAGTTTGGCAATGAGCACTACAAGAAATTCGATGACATCTCGATCAGCCTGGCCCACCCGGATGCGACGGCGGCGCTGATCGCCGGCGGTTCTGAAATCAACTCACACTTTTCCAGCCCGCCGTTCCAGTACCAGGAACTGCAGAACCCCAACGTACACAAGGTGCTGAGTTCCTACGACGTGTTGGGCGGGCAGGCCACGTTCAACGTGCTGTACACCACGGAAAAATTCCACGACGAAAACCCGAAGACCTACAAGGCGTTTTACGACGCGCTTGCCGAAGCGGAAAAAATCATCAAGGCCGACAAGTCCGCCGCCGCCCAGACCTACATCCGCGTTGAGCAATCGAAGTTGTCCCTGCCGCTGGTTGAGCAAATCGTCAACGACCCCGAAATCAACTTTACGGTGGTGCCGCAGCGCACCGCGATCTACGCCGAAAAACTGCAGGAGTTGGGCGTACTGAAAAACCGGGCGGCCAGCTGGAAGGAGTACTTTTTCGAAGAGGCGCACGGTGGCGCGGGTAGCTGAGTCACCCCATCTTGCAGGAGCGAGCTTGCTCGCTACTACAAGACCACACATTTGAGATGGCTGTTTGCCACGCGTCTGGTTATGCTCGCAACGTTTTGCATTTGCCAATCATTAACAACCACAGTGATGAAATGAGCCAAATAGAGACGCGTGCGACTGCCCTGGCGCTGTATCCGGAAGATTCCCGCGAGGCTGCGGCGCTGCTCAAACAAGCCATCCCGCTGATGGTGCGTCACAACATCCCGCCCAATCCGGTGCATTACGCGCTCTGGTACACCTACAGCAAAGGCCTGGACCCCGAGCTCAATCGTCATCTGGACCGGGTGGTCAAGGACTTCGATTGTTTCCCGCCAGAATCCGCCACGCGCCTGTTTCGCGACTACATCATTCGCGACGAGTTGGCGGAGGCCCGCGCCGGGCAGCAGCAGGCAATCAATCTGGTGGATGACATGCAGCGCGATGTTTCGCGCAGCGTCGAGGGCAACCTCAACTTTCAAAACAGCCTGGGACGTTGCCTGGAAATGCTTGAGTTACCCGCCGACGAGCGTTTGCCGGATATTTTGAGCGAGCTGCAACAGAGCACCCAGCTCATGCAGAACCAGCAGGAACGCTTCCTCACCCAATTGCACTCGGCCCAGAACGAGATCAAAAGCCTGCGCAGCAAGCTTGAACGGGCACAACTGGCGGCGACGCTCGATGGCCTGACCGAGCTGCTCAACCGCAGCGCCTTCAGCCGTTTGCTGGAGCAGGCGCTGACCAATACGGCCCGGGGCGTGGCGCTGGTCATGCTGGATATCGATCACTTCAAGCAATTCAATGACCAGTACGGCCATCCGTTGGGCGACCGGGTCCTGCAACATGTCGGGCAAGTCCTGCGCAGTTCGTTGCCGCCCCACGCCACAGCGGCGCGTTACGGTGGCGAGGAGTTCTGCGTGATTCTGGAACACTGCGCCGACCTGGCGAGTGCCGGGGTGTTTGCCGAGCAACTGCGAGTGAAAGTCCAGTCATTGCGGATCAAGGCGCGTGTCGACGGCAAAGTACTCGACACGATCACCGCGTCGTTTGGCGTGGCCTTCGCGCAATCCGGCGAGAGTCTCGACAGCCTGGTGACCCGCGCCGATGACGCGCTCTACCAGGCCAAGCGCAACGGGCGTAACCGGGTGAACAGCTAGTCGAGCATTTTCAAGCCACAGGCCCGATCCATTTGGTGACGGTCGGCGCTTGCCACTGCTCAAGCGCGTCGATCAGTGCCACCGGGTCGTTGTCGAGAATCAGCATCTCGCTGTGCTCGGCTTTCATGAAGCCTTCCTTCACTGCGTGGTCGAACAGGCTGCGCACCGGGTTGAAAAAATCGCCGATGTTCAGGCAGGCGACGCCTTTGTGGTGTTCGCCCAGTTGAGTCAGGGTCGCTGCCTCAAACAACTCTTCAAACGTCCCCAGCCCGCCGGGCAGTGCAATGAAGGCGTCCGCCGACTCACTCATGCGCGCCTTGCGGCTGCGCATGTCGGGCGTCACTTCGTGGCGGGTCAGGCCGCGGTGAAGATGCCCGAGGTCGAACAGCAGGCGCGTAATGATGCCGACCACTTCACCGCCTTCGGCGAGCACGGTGTCGGCCATGACGCCCATCAATCCCTTGTCGGTGCCGCCGTAGACCAGTTGTATGCCGCGCTTGGCGATCTCGCGACCCAAGGCCTGGGCGCCTGCAACGTAGTCGGGGTTGAAGCCGAAGTTGGAGCCGGAAAACACGGCAATGCTGCGAAGGGGAGGAGGGGTGGGCATCGGTTTTCTTCCGGTGAGGTTAAACGCTCATGATGCGATGCCCCGGCGAGGGCAGACAGGTCCAAGATCGGGCTGCCGGATTGGGCCATGATCCCGGCCGCGACCCTCACATCAACGCCAGTATCCGTTTCCCCAACTGCTCGGCGGTGTCCTCTGAATCGATGTTGGCAAACCCGAGCAGCAACGCGGAATCGGTCTCGCCACGGACGCGCCAGTCGGTCAGCGCCTCGGCGTAGATGCCGGCCGCCAGCAGGCGCTCGACCAACGCGCGGTCGGACAGTGGTGCCGTCAATCGCAGGATCAGGTGCATGCCGCCGGGCTGTGGATCGATGCGAATGCGATCGCCCAGGGCTTTCTTCAGTCCGCGCGCGGTGGCTTCCCGGCGTTCGCCATAGAGTTTGCGCATGCGCTGGATATGGCGCGCGAAATGGCCCTCGGTCAGGAACGTGGTGACGATGGCTTGCGTCAGTTCCGGACAGCCGCCGAGGAAGGTTTCGCTGACGTGTTCGAAGCGTTCGACCTGCGCCGGCGGCACCACCAGGTACGAAAGGCGGATGCCCGGAAACAGCACCTTGCTGAACGTGCCGGCATAGAGCACGCGGCCATCGCGGTCCAGGCTCTTCAGTGCGGGCAACGGCCGGCTGACGTAGCGGTACTCGCCGTCGTAATCGTCCTCGACAATCCAGGCCTGTTGCCGGGCCGCCCACTCAAGCAATTCCAGCCTTCGCGGCAGCGACAGCGACACGCACAGCGGGCTTTGATGCGCCGGTGTGACGATGGCCGCCCGCGCGTCCAATGCGCTGTTCACCCCTAGTGCGACCTGCATGCCGTCCTGATCGACCGGCACCGGGGCCACTTCGATCTGCAGATGCGCCAGCAATTGTCGGGTCGGCAGGTAGCCGGGGTCTTCGACAAGCACACGGTCCCCGGGTTTGAGCAATGCGTGGGCGATCAGCGCCAGGGTGTTGCGGTAGCCCGAGGTGATGAACACTTGTGCGGGCGAGCAGGTAATTCCCCGCGCGACCTGCAGGTAAGTGGCAATCGCGGTGCGCAACGATTCCAGCCCCAACACCGACGGATTGGCCATGTCCGGAATGCGCGTGGCGCGCACGCAGCGGGCACCGATCTGCGACCAGATCTTTCTCGGAAAGGCATCCAGCGCGGGCAAGGCCATTTGAAAGGGCAGCACCGGTGCCTTGTGCCTGATCGAGGTGCTGGCGGCAGCGTTGAAGGGTTGTTCCATGGGCGCGGAAGGCTTTCTGACGCTGATCCCCGGAGCCACCACCGTGCCGGCCTGACCCCGCGCCTGCAAATAGCCTTCCGCCGTCAGGAGGGAATACGCGGTGTCGATGGTGCCTCGCGCCAGGCCAAGTTCTTTCGCCAGCGCCCGGGCCGCCGGAATCCGGTCCCCGGGGGCGAGCAGTCCGTCGCTGATCGCACCGCGGAACCGCCAGTAGATTTGCCGGTAGATCGGCTCCGGGGAGGCCGGATCAAGGGGTGAGAAGTGTTTGATTTGAAGGGTCATCAGCCTCAACCGAAAGGTTCGCAGAGAAATGGTCTCGTAGCGCCTGGCCCGCTTTGTTCCGGGCGGCGGCAACGGCGTCCGGCCCCATGGCGGTCCCCTCTACAGAGAAAAAATTCACGTCATGCAGTCCGATCATACCCAGCACGGCTTTCAGGTAGGGCGTCAGGAAATCCGGTTGACGCGGCGTCACCCCGGAAAACCTGCCGCCCGAGGACACCGCAACATACACCGGACGATCCCGCAGCAGGCTGGTTTTGCCTTGCGCGCCGACATTGAACGTGCGCCGGACGCGAGCGACATGATCGATCCAGAGCTTCAGCGTCGAGGGCACGGTGAAGTTATGCATCGGCGTTCCGATCACCAGCACATCGGCCTGTTGCAATTCCTCGATCAGTGCATCCGAACGGGCGATGGAGCCTGTCTCCGTGACGTCGGCGGACGCCTGTTGGGAAATCGCGTAAGGCTCATCGATAGCGGATAGCGCGTCACCACCCACCACCCGGTTGATCACGGTTGCCGCTGGATGGGCCTTCAGCAAAAAACCAATGATGTTTTTCGACAGTCGATAACTTTCGGATGTTTCGCCGCGAGGGCTGCAGGTTACGTGGAGGATTTTCATGATTCACCCGGTTTTCAGTGTGAGAGGGGAATCATTCTATGGAGCCGATGACCCAGGCCAAAGGTCCATGAATCGGGTTAATGACTGGGCCATGTTTGCAGGATCATGGCCCAGAACTCAAGGCCGATCATGGACCTTATCAGCAAGGCCAAGAAGCGACACGATGGTGTCTCTCAATCAGCCATCACAAGGATTCATCATGAGCAATCGTCTCGACTACGCCAAGGCTTCACCTGAAGGTTACAAGGCTTTCGGCGGGGTTTATGTCTACCTGCAGAACAGCGGCCTTTCCCACGAACTGATCGACCTGGTCTATCTGCGAGTGTCACAAATCAACGGCTGCGCCTTCTGCATCGACATGCATTCCCGCGATCTGGTCAAGCTCGGCGTCGGCGTGGAAAAACTGGTCCTGGTGCCGGTATGGCGTGACGCCGGTGCCGTCTTCAGTGCTCGCGAACGTGTCGCGCTGAACTGGGCTGAAACGGTGACCCGCGTCGCGGAAACCGGCGTTCCCGATGCCGACTATGCCGCCGCCGCTGCCGAATTCGGCGACAAGGAACTGGCGGACCTGACCTATGCAATCGGCCTGATGAACGCATTCAACCGATTCGGCGTGACGTTCCGTGCGAAACCCGCCGCGGCCAACAACGCCTGAGCATCCTCTTGAATCAGTAGCACCTGCCGGGCTGTCTGGCTCGGCGGGTCAACCAACGGAGCCCATATCATGGCTTGGTCACTACTCGGCATCGCAGGCATTCTCGAAATCGCCTTCGCCTTCTTCATGAAGGGCTCGGATGGATTTACCCGATTGACCCCCGGACTGCTGGCAGCCGCGACCGGCCTGTCGAGTGTCTTCCTGCTTTCACTGTCGCTGCGAACATTGCCGGTGGGCACTGCCTACGCGGTGTGGACCGGGATTGGCGCGGCGGGCACCGCCATTCTGGGGATGGCGGTGTTGGGCGACTCCACCACACTGCTGCGGGTGTTGTGCATTGTTGTCATCCTGGGCGGCGTGATCGGCCTCAAACTGGTCTCGGGAAACTGAGGCGGTTCCAATCAAGGCATTTTGCTGGCCCCGAAGCCTCAAAGTTACAGACAGAATCACTTTAATTTCAGGTGGTTAGGGCTGGCTTTAAATGCGCAATGTATGGATCGCACTGATTTCGTTGGGCCTGGCGGGCAGCGCCGCCTCGGCCCAGGCCAAAGAGCTGCAAAGCAATGACCGGTATATGTGCAGCTGGGGCGCGGGCACCGCAGCAAGAGCCCAGGAACTCAAACTGGCGGGCGTTTCGCTGTACGCCGCCCGGCAGAAATTGCAGACCTTCAAGTTCAGCAAGCCGTGGATGCGCATGACGGCGATGGGGATTACCGAGCAAACCTACGACAGCCCGTCGCGGATCAAGCCCGCGGCGCTGCGGCAGAGTTTCTATGAAGATTGTGTACGCTTTAAGTTGGCGCGCAAATGATCGAGTGGGCTATAGCCCGTTCTCCATCAGCTTCAGGTACTCGGGGCTGTCGGAGATCGAATTGTGCCCCACGCCCGGAATCACTTTCAGGGTGGCCACACCTTTGGCGAAATGTTCGTAGAGTTTTTCCGTGCTTGAACGCGGGATGACTTCGTCCTGTTGGGCCGCCAGCAACAGTGTCGGAACCGAGATATGCGTGGCGTATTTCCATGATTCGAACTTGTCCTGCAGCAACCATTTCACCGGGAAAATCGGGTACTGGCGGACGGCGATGTCCTCAAGGCTGTTGTAGGGCGTGATCAGGATCAGTCGCGCGGCCGGGCGCTGGCTCGCGAGGCGCACGGCGACGCCCGAACCTAGGCTGCGGCCCACCACGGCAATGTGCGGATGAGTGTTGTAGACCTTGTCGAACAAGGTCATGGCATCACGTGAAATCGCTTCCTCGGAAGGCGACCCGGTGCTGCCACCAAAACCCCGGTAATGCAGTAAATAGAGTGCGTGGTCGGGGAATGCCTGGGAGAACTCCGGCAGGTTTCGCGAAACGTCCTCGGCGTTGCCACCAAAATAGATCAATGCATTGGGCCCGGCGTGCGGTCTGACGCTGACCTGCACCTGTGCGTCTGCCACTGTCAGCGTCAGCAGCGTTTCGGGCGCTCCGAGCGCAGAGGGTTGCGGGAAGTAGATCAGGGCGCGCTGAAACACGAACAGCGCGACACATAGCGTCAGGTACAGCGCGACGACGATGACGACGATATACATCAGGGCGCGGGACATTCGGCTGGCGTTAGTGAGTGGCATTGACTGCTCTGGGCCTGACGGCTGCGACGGCTTGATCGCTGTCAGAGTGTAGTTGAACGACAGCGGGGCGCGCCGGGTCCGGGGTTTTTGGTGTCCGCTTGAGAAATTGTTCTCGGCGTGGACTTGCGGTGGTTCTCCGAACCCTTGTGGGAGCTGGCTTGCCAGCGATGGCGGTGTGTCAGGTGACATGGATTTTGATGGTGTACATATCCATTTCTGCGGTAACGGCCGCTCATGGTTTCGCCCTTACGGCGAGTCACTTTGGAAGAGCGCCAAAGTAACCAAAACGCTTTGGCCCCTGACGTACGGTGGCTCGCCTAGGCTCGCCATTCCCTCGCTCCGGTCCTGCTCCGTGGGCCCGCCGCCATCGGCCATCCATGGCCGGGGGCGGCTAACCCGGCATCCATGCCGGGTTGCCCACTGCGCAGAACCTGCGGTCGGCCTTCCGACGGGGCAGATCAAGATCAAAAACAAAGCGAGGCGGCCTGATAGCCGGCCTGAAGTCCACCAGGATCATCGGTGGTGAACACCCATGTCACGCCCACCAACAATCCACTGTGGGAGCGGGCTTGCTCGCGAATGCGGCCTGACAGACGACCTGTTCTTGCGGATGTATCCGGAACCCTGTGGGAGACGACCTGTTCTTGCGGATGTACCCAGAACCCTGTGGGAGCTGGCTTGCCAGCGATGGACGTCCAGTCACCGCGTTCCTTCAGACCGCACGCGTCATCGTTAACGACCATCGCTGGCAAGCCAGCTCCCACAGGGGAATGCGCACACTTGAAGAGCCAGGTCGGCCCGAAGGCCGCCTCGCGGTGCTGTGGCGGTAGTCGCCCCCACGGAGCAGGACCGGAAGGAGAGCATGGCGAGCACTAGCGAGGCACCGAACGAAAGGGGCAAAAGCGCTTGGTTACTTGGCGCTTCTCCAAGTAACCCGCCGTAAAGGCGGAACCAATATCAGCCATCACCCAAAAAACGGACATTCACCTAAGCGATAGCCGCTGCACACCTTCCCTTACAACCTCGTTGTATTCCGAGCCGGGACTAATTGTCACCGACAGCTATTCTGTTGTAGCCAGCAGCAGCCTGGGTGGCGCTGTTGATCGTATCGTTTGCCGGTTTATGTGTGTGGCTGACCGCGCAACAGGCAGGCAGTAAAAAGTGGAAAGACGAAACCATGAGCCACACTGATGGATACACGCGTCGACAAATACTCACGCTGGCTGCCGGTGCTACGGCGGTGCTCACTTTCGATCCGGCCTTTGCAGCCACCGCGCCGTCGAAGGAAACAGGAGGCAAGAACATGCTGACCCGCGCCATTCCTTCCAGCAACGAGCCATTGCCCATTGTCGGCGTGGGCACCTATCGCGGCTTTGATGTCGCGCCTGCCGATCCGGCCTACAAGAACCTGGCCGCCGTCCTCAGTGCGTTGTTCGAAAAGGGCGGGACGGTGATCGACAGCTCGCCCATGTATGGCCGCGCCGAGCAGACCACCGGTGAATTGCTGTCGATCCACAGGCCGCGCTCACCGGCGTTTCTGGCGACCAAGGTGTGGACCCGTGGCCGCGAAGAAGGCATTGCGCAGATGGAGCAGTCCTTCAAATTGCTGCAGACCGACCGGATCGACCTGATGCAGATTCACAACCTGCTGGACTGGAAAACCCATTTGCCCACCCTGCGCGAATGGAAGGAAGAAGGGCGCATTCGCTACATCGGCATCACCCATTACACCGCCTCGGCGTACGACGAAGTGGAAGCAGTGCTGAAAGCCGAGCCACTGGATTTTTTGCAGATCAACTATGCGCTGGACGACCGCGGCGTCGAGAAACGCATCCTGCCGCTGTGTCGCGAACGCGGCGTGGCAGTGATCTGCAACCGGCCCTTCGGCGGCGGTGATTTGCTCGCTCGTTTGAAGGGCAAGCCGCTGCCGGGATGGGCCTCGCAAGTGGGCGTCACCAGTTGGGCGCAACTGACGCTCAAGTATTTGCTGGCGCATTCGGCGGTGACCTGCGTCATCCCCGGCACCGGTAACCCGCGCTACATGGCGGAAAATGCCGGTGCGGGTTTCGGCCCGATGCTGACGGGGGCGCAGCGCGAGCAGTTGATCGATGTGGTGGGGTAGGGGGGGTTATCGCTACACCAGATAACGCCGAAACCACCCCAGCGTCCTGTCCCAGGCCAGTTTGGCGGCGGCGTCATCGTATCGGGGCGTGGAGTCGTTATGGAAACCGTGGTTGGCGCCGGGATAGATATAGGCTTCGTAGGTTTTACCCGCCGCTTTCAACGCCTTCTCATAGGCGGGCCATCCTTCGTTGATGCGCGTGTCCAGTTCACCGTAATGAAGCATCAACGGTGCCTTGATTCGAGGAACATCCTTGGCCTCTGCCTGGCGGCCATAAAATGACACACCGGCGCCAAGCTCCGGATAGGCCACGGCTGCGGCGTTGACCACGCCACCGCCGTAGCAGAAGCCGGTGATGCCGACTTTTCCGCTGCTCGCGTCGTGTTTCATCAGCCATTCGATGGCGGCGAAAAAATCATTCATGAGCTTTTCCGGGTCAACGGTCGCCTGCAGCTCCCGACCTTTGTCATCGTTGCCGGGATAACCGCCCACCGAGGTCAGTCCATCCGGCGCGAGCGCGATGAAACCGGCCTTGGCCAACCGCCGCGCGACATCCTCGATGTACGGGTTGAGCCCGCGGTTTTCATGAACCACCACCACGGCCGCCACCTTGCCTGTGGCCTTGGCCGGGCGCACCAGATAACCGCGAACCGACCCGTTGCCTTTGGGCGAGGGATAAGTGACGTACTCGGCGATGATGTCCGGGTCGGTGAACTCAATCTGCTCGGCCAGCGCATAGTCGGGACTCAGCGCGGCAAGCAGGGCGCCGGCCGTCAAACCGCCCAGGGTGAACAACGCCGCACGGTCGAGGAATTCGCGCCGGTTGATCTTGCCGTGGGCGTAGTAGTCGTAGAGTTCGAGCAGTTCCGGGGCGAAGTCTTTCGCAGTAAGACGGGTCATCGGTGCGCTTCCTCTTTGACGTTGACGGACCCCTGTCAGTTAAGCGCATGAACCGGGTTTTTGTAGGCTCGCGACACAGCCATTCATAAAGCGCCAACTCCCGAAATGAATCCCCCCGCGATACATATGTACCGCACCTCGCCATTCCCCCATCGACATGCTGTGCCCTACAGACAAGGAGAGACTGTATGGCACAACGATTCAACGATGGGACGTCAGGAGACGTCGTCATCAGGTCCGGGCCGCCTGCTTCGGGCGGCGGTGGTGGCTGGGGCGGTGGTGGAGGTTCTGGAGGCAACCGCGTCGGGGCCTCCGGTGCATTCAGCGGCCCAAGCCAAAACACGAAACAGGCCAGAAAGTGGGCCAAGGAAGAGCACTACCGGATTCAGGCAGAGCAGGAAGCGCAGGCAGTGGCCGCCGCTGCGCAAGCCCGGGAGCAGGCACGCATCTATGCGCGCAATCAATTACTCGCTCAATTCACCCAGCTTCAAAACGTAACCAGAACCGAAATTGACCGCAGTTTTGCCGCCAGAGCCGAGCAACTCGCTTCGTCACTCGAAAACGAAATATCGGCGGCAAAACGGCACCATGCTGGCGACTCGAGTGAGCGCTGGCAGCTCTATCTCATCACCAAAGACAAGAACGAAATCGATGGGTTGATCTCCCGAAAAAACGCGGAGCTCAACGAAAAAAATGCGCTTGCCCTGTCATTCGACGGGCACGATCCACTCACGCGAACCGCCGACGACTATCAGGCCCGACTCGGGCAGTTCGGTGATGCGCTGACGGGTGGCCATCAGCTCTGGGAGAGCGCTTACAACGCGGCTCATGAAGCCCGGTTGCTGCCAACGCAAATCGACGCGCTCAACGATAAATCCAATGCGTTGGCCGCTCATCATGCCGAGCAGACCATCATCTGGCATGAGCGGGAGGCACTCTGGGAACGCCATCGGCAGCACGCCGAACAGCGTGATGCGCGCATTCGGTTCAAGCAACAGGTTGATGAGGATGCTCGCCTCGAACAGGTCAGGCAGGCCAACACCTTCCAATTACCTGCCACATCGTCAGCGCTTTCTGCCGGCGTACTGCCCAGTCACGGCGGGGAATGGGTTGATGCCGACAAACTGGTCATTGCCGCTTCGCGAGCAATCACCGAACTGGGCTCCGTCGTCGCGACGCTCACGGTAGGGCAAGCCGTAATTTTCGTGGTGGGGATGGCCTATCCCAGCGAACTGGGCAATGGCGAGTTGACGTCCGAGCAACGACATCGATTGTCCGAGGCCGTCGCCGTCCCGGCTCAAACCCTGGAGCTTTATGACCCTCAAGAGATGCGGGCCGCTGCTGAGGCAGGCGGTTCGGTGGAGGTGGAATACCGGCTCAAACCTGTAGCGACACCGGAAGGAACCGCGATCGTTGTCGCCGCGACGGGGGGCGATATCGATTCCCGCGTTTCGGTCGTGAATGCCGTGCTCGACCTGCAGACAGGCATCTACACCGCCGAGATTCCCGGATCACCCACCCGGCATGTGCAGTTCACCCCAGACGCCACGCCTCAAGCGGACATCACCGGCCAGACTCGACTGACCGTCACGGAACCGCAGATTCAGGACAGCCCGACAGGTGTTGATTGGCGCATTCAGGATTGCATTGTCTGCGTGCCTGGTCTGCCACCGACCTACCTGTCTTTCAACGTTCCGGCCATGGGCACTGGCGTTGTCACTGGAACCGGTCAGCCGCCGACGGCTGATTGGTGGAAGGGCGTCAGCCAGACGGCCGGCGCTGCGATCCCGAGTCAGATTGGCGATCAGTTCCGGGGCCGGGAATTCAAGTCGTTCGAGGCGTTCGACGAAGCCTTGTGGCGATCGCTCGGTGAACACTCGGCCCTGACCCGTCCACTCGATGAGGTGAACAAGAAACGAGTCGAACAAGGCTTCGCCCCTTACGCGCCGAAAAGCACATGGGTGGGTGCAAACCGAGAATTCGAACTGCGGTATCAGGAACGGCCGGAGTTCTGGGTCGATCCGTTCAACCTCGACAAAATCAGCATCAAGACACCGCAAACTGCCGAAGGGTGGTTGGGCATCGTACCGGCCGTTGTGCCCTGGCCGATTCCGCCGGTTGGCACCTGGACACCGTTGGTGCCGCCGGGCAGTGAGCATCTGGGTACGACGACATCACCAATCCCGTCCATTCCACCCGCGGTTTATCCCGGCAACCCGGCCATCCCGGTCCTACCGCAAAACGAGACATTTCCGGCGGTTGATGAAGGGGAGATTGGTGCGAGTATTCCCGGGTTCCCGGGGGATATGGAGCTGCCCTCGTCGGATGTGCTGTTCCGAGATCGACGTGATGATCCCGGCATTGCTACAGGATGGGGATCAGACGTCTCGGAGGTTTGGCTTGGAGACGATGCGCGGGGTGAGGGAGCACCAGTGCCATGGGAAATTGCAGAACAGTTGCGGTGGAAGGAGTTTCGTAATTTTCATGAGTTTAGGCGGGCGTTCTGGAAGGCGGTAGAGATGGATGCGGAACTACGAAAACAGTTCAATTCCCACAACTTAAACCGGATGCGCGAGGGGCTGGCTCCCTATCCTAAACTCAGCGACCAAAGTGGCGGACGCCAAACTTTCGAACTCCATCATGACCTCGAAGTTGCAATGGGAGGCGATGTTTACGGGATTGATAACATTTCAGTCATGACGCCACGGCGCCATATACAGCTACACAAGGAGCGAAAAAATCATGATCTTTAAAGAGCGATTAGAGGACTACACCGAAGCGGAATTTTTGGCTTTCCTGCAAGGGTTTAGCCTCTTTCCCGAGGGGCTTCACGGTAAAGCCTTGGAGGTGCATCTGGATCGTCTTCTTGAACACTTTTTGGTCATTACAGAGCACCCGGATGGTTCCGACGTCATCTTCTACCCAAAGGAAGGCCAGGAAGACAGCCCCGAAGGCATCCTGAAAGAAGTCAAGGAATGGCGCGCAGCCAATAACAAACCGGGATTCAAACCGGAATAACTTGCCGTATCAGATTCGCACCTGCTCATGGAAGCGAGCAGGTGCGCCGTCTTCGTCGTGCGAAAGAACAAGGAAGAACCAAGATGGAACTTAAAACCACACTCAAGGATTACACCGCGTCGGAATTCCAGGCATTGGTCAACCAAATATGGGCCGTTGACCTGCCGAAACCGGACCACGACCAACTGATCAACCATTTCGACCGGATCGTCGGTCATCCCCAAGGTGCAGATCTGCTGTTCTACCCGACGGACAAGTACAACTCCAACACCCCGGAAGCCGTTGTCCACCACGTCAGGAAATGGCATCACCAACAAGGAATGCCGGCATTCAAAGGCGAGGATGTTCCTGTTGCCAAACCACCTGTTGCGCCACTAACCCCTTTGGCCAGAAGCCTGGCCGAAGTCGAAAAAATCGCGGCGGATGTGGCTGTTTCAGGACAGGTTGTTGAAGAGGCTTTCGGTCATTTCGAGCTACAGACCAGGAACTTTCAAAGTCAAAAGCACACCCGTCCGGACATCCTCAATCAGGAAACCGGCATACGCGCGCTGGAACATGCCCAGCATGAAGCACTGATAGCCGTCAGAAAGTTTGAGTCCTGGAAAATGAGAGTGGAATTCGTCCAAAGCGCTGCCCAGCGCAACCTGACCTATGCGCGATCCGAGCAAGCGCAATGGCAGAGCGTCGTGCAACAGAGCAACGATATCCAGAAGCGCTACGTGACTCGTTCAGCGAGTTTTAACCAGCGCCATCGCGCTCTGCATGATGACGCGGAAACATTGCTGATAGCGGCGCATCAACACTTGATTGATTCGCGCAGTACGACACAAACGGTGCACACGATCAGCGCCTCGCTCGCTTCTGCCGATAAACGTCCCGATCTTTTACTGACTGGCGGTTCGCCGGTAATGCTGGCATCTCAGCAGGCGGATCTGCTTAACGCGATACGCTCGACGGTTGCCGAGTTTTCCTGGCAGAACACATCAGGCAATCTGGACGCTGAAAACCAGCGAGCTGCCGTTTTGAGCTTCGCCTTTTCCAGTCGGGCAGACGCTCAGCTGTTCGGTGTCAGCGTCCCGTTGTCCGAACTTTTGCCCATCGAAGGTCAGGATTGGCAGCACCTGGCCGCGAACCAGACTGAGTTCGATGTGCCTTTCCGCATAAGCACAACGGCAGTCCCCGCCAAGCCCGGAAAAATGTTCCAGGGTTTGCGCGAGATCAAAACGTTGTCTCAGGTTTACGTCACGGCTTGCAGAGGCTGTCGTTCGATCACTGGCGTCAGGGTCAGGGCGGTGAAGCAGGATCAGCATCGGAACCGTTTCAGTTTTACTCCGGAGGATTCTTCTGGAGTCGCTGTCCACTGGACTGCGCCGGTTTCCCTTGAAACCGGTCCGGATGCAACACCGACCCAACAGCGTCGTGTGGGATTTGTTCAGTCCGCGCGAGTACCGACGATTGAGGCCAATGCAGAGCACGCGCATGACCGATTCGACGACTACATCCTGATATTCCCGGTCTCGTCTGGGATTGACCCGCTTTACATCGTTTTCAACCGACCTGCACAGTAGACTTTTACCGGACACCGTGGGAACGATCCATCAGTGCAGGCATTGCGCGCCGGCCCTGGCGACTTGCGCATCATGCTCTGCCTTGACGCCAGACACCCCGACCGCGCCGATCACCTGATCGTCAACGATGATCGGCACACCGCCTTCCAGGGACACCAGCAATGGCGCCGACAAAAACGCCTGGCGCCCGCCATTGATCATTTCTTCGTAACTCCCCGACTCACGCCGACCCAGGGCCGAGGTGCGGGCCTTTTCGGTGGCGATGTAGGCGCTGATGGGGGCGCAACCGTCGAGGCGTTCGAGGGCGAGGGGATGGCCGCCGTCGTCGACAACCACGATGGTCACGGCCCATTTGTTGTTCTGCGCTTCGGTGCGTGCGGCGGCGAGGATCTGGCTGACTTCGGCCTGGCTGAGGATGGCTTTGCTCTTCATGGGGCTTCTCCGGGGATGGTTGAGGGCAGCGCGGCTTCGACCAGTTCGATCCAGTGCCGGACCGGGGTTCGGCCGGCACCGTCGAGGTGCGACTGGCAGCCGATATTGGCCGTGACAATGACATCGGGGTGTCCGCTTTCCAGCGCGTTCAGCTTGTTATCGCGAAGTTGCCGGGACAGTTCGGGTTGGGTGATCGAATAGGTGCCCGCCGAACCGCAACACAAATGGCTGTCGGGCACGGCCGTGAGGTTGAAACCGAGGCGAATCAGTATCGCTTCCACCGCGCCGCCGAGTTTTTGCGCATGTTGCAAGGTGCAGGGGCAATGGAAGGCCAGGCGCTGGTCGCTGTGGACGCCGAGGGTTTCCAGCGGTTCGTTGCCCAGCACTTCCACCAGGTCCCTGGCCAGCGCGCTGACTCTTTTCGCTTTCTCGGCATAGGCCGGATCGCGTTCGAGCAGATGGCCATAGTCCTTGATGAAGGCGCCACAGCCACTGGCGGTTTGCACGATGGCTTCGGCGCCGTTCTCGATGCTCGGCCACCAGGCATCGATGTTGCGCCGTGCGCGGTCGAGTCCGGCGGCCTGCGCATCGAGGTGGTAGTCAACGGCGCCGCAACAGCCGGCCTCCCTGGACGGGGTGACACTGATGCCCAGTCGATCCAGCACCCGCGCAGTCGCGGCATTGGTGTTCGGCGACAGGCTCGGTTGCACGCAGCCCTCGAGCATCAGTACCTGGCGGGCATGGCGGGTGACGGGGCGAGGCCTGGAGGGATAAACGTGGCGAGGCAACTTGGCCTGAAAGGCGCTGGGCAGCAGCGCCCGAAACACTTGACCGCTGCTGACCAGCGCCTTGAACAGGCCCGGGTTGGGCACGACGCTGCGCAATCCTTCGCGCAACAGGCGTTGGTCGATGGAACGGGGCACCGCCGCATCGACCACTGCGCGGCCAATGTCGAGCAAGTTGTGATAATCGACGCCGGAGGGGCAGGTGGTTTCGCAGTTGCGGCAGGACAGGCAACGGTCCAGATGCTGTTGGGTTTTCTGCGTGACTTCGTTGCCTTCCAATACCTGTTTGATCAGGTAGATGCGGCCCCGTGGCCCATCGAGTTCATCGCCCAGTAATTGATAAGTCGGGCACGTGGCGTTGCAGAACCCGCAGTGCACACAGGTGCGCAGGATGCTTTCGGCTTCTTCGGCGCGGGGCAGGCGTCGGGCGGTGTCGCTCAGGGTGGTCTGCATGGTTCAAAGCTCCGCGTACAGGCGTGCGGGGTTGAAGATGCCCCGTGGGTCGAGTTGTTGCTTCAGGCTGCGGTGATAGCGCATCAACGCGGCCGGCAACGGCTGGAACGGGTTGTCGATCAGGCCATGGCTGTAGCAGGTGACGTGGCCGCCCACCTCTTCGACGACCTTGCGAATGAACGCCGCTTCAGCGTCGGACTTGAGCCAGCGCTGGGCGCCGCCCCAATCGATCAATTGCCGGCCGGGCAGGGACAACCGAGCGGTGTTGTGCGGCACGGACAAGCGCCAAAGCGGTTGATCCTCGTCGAAGAAACTCAGCCGATGTTCGTTGAGATCCGTCCAGTAAGCACTGTCCAACAACTCGCCCCCCAACCGGTCATGGGCCGCCGCCACCGAGCCTTCGCCCCCTTCCAAGCGCAGGTGCAGGCGCTGCCCGTCATGGCACGCGGCGCTGATGGGCAGCGGTTGCTGGCCCCATTCCGCGAGTCGCAACAAGGCGCGTTCGCTGTCCATTTCCAGGCTGATGCTCAAGCACTGCCGTGGTTTGGGCAGCACTTTGAGCGAGACTTCCGTGATCACGCCCAGGGAACCGAAGCTGCCAGCCATCAGGCGCGACAGGTCGTAGCCGGCGACGTTCTTCATCACTTCGCCACCGAAGCGCAAGTGCTTGCCATGGCCGGTGATAACGCGTGTGCCGAGGACGAAGTCGCGCACCGAGCCCGACCAGGGTCGACGGGGGCCCGACAGTCCGCAGGCGATCATCCCGCCGACGGTGGCGTCGTCACCGAAGGCGGGCGGTTCGCAGGGCAGCATCTGCTGTGCTTCATCCAGCGCTTCCATCAGCTCCGACAAGGGGGTGCCGCAACGGGCGGTGATCACCAGTTCGGTCGGGTCGTAGCTGACGATGCCACGGTGCGCGCGCGTGTCGAGGACCTCACCCGCGACGATACGGCCCAGAAAAGCCTTGCTGTTGGAGCCCTGAATGCGCAGTGGCGTGGCATTTTCCAGTGCCTGGTTGACCTGCTCCAGCAGCGCGGCGCTGTCATCGATATCCCGTTCGCTGCGCATCAGAATCGCTCCAGATCAGGGAAGGGCAGCTGACCCATGTGCACGTGCATGGCGCCAAACTCGGCGCAGCGATGCAGGGTCGGAATGTTCTTGCCCGGATTGAGCAAACCACTCGGATCGAACGCCGCTTTGACGGCATGGAACACGGTCAGCTCATCGCTGTTGAACTGCGCGCACATCTGGTTGATTTTCTCGCGACCCACGCCGTGTTCTCCGGTGATGCTGCCGCCGACCTTCACGCACAATTCGAGGATCTTGCCGCCCAGGGCTTCGGCACGGTCGAGCTCGCCCGGTTGGTTGGCGTCGAACAGAATCAGTGGGTGCATGTTGCCGTCGCCGGCGTGGAAAACGTTGGCGACGCGCAAGTCATACTCGGTGGACAGTGCTGCAATCGCACGCAGCACGCCGGGCAACTCGCGACGCGGGATCGTGCCGTCCATGCAGTAGTAATCCGGCGAAAGGCGACCCACTGCCGGGAAGGCATTCTTGCGCCCGGCCCAGAAACGCACGCGCTCGGCTTCATCCTTGGCCTGGCGCACTTCGGTGGCGCCGGCGTTTTCCAGTACCTGGCGCACGCGGTCGCAGTCGTCGTGGACATCGGCTTCGACCCCGTCGAGTTCGCACAACAGAATGGCTTCGGCGTCCACCGGGTAACCGGCGTGGATAAAGTCTTCAGCGGCGCGAATCGCCAGGTTGTCCATCATTTCCAGGCCCCCGGGAATGATGCCGGCAGCGATGATGTCACCGACCGCGCGACCGGCCTTTTCGACGGAATCGAACGCCGCCAGCAGAACCTTGGCGGTCTGCGGTTTGGGTAGCAGTTTGACCGTGACTTCGGTGATCACCCCGAGCATGCCTTCGGAGCCGGTAAACAGCGCAAGCAGGTCGAAGCCGGGCGAGTCGAGGGCATCGGAGCCCAGCGTCAGGTGTTCGCCGTCGACCGTCAGAATGTCGACCTTGAGCAGGTTGTGCACGGTCAGGCCATATTTCAGGCAATGCACGCCGCCGGCGTTTTCAGCGACATTGCCGCCGATTGAGCAGGCAATTTGCGAAGACGGGTCGGGCGCGTAGTAGAGGCCGAACGGCGCGGCTGCCTGGGAAATCGCCAGGTTGCGCACACCCGGCTGGACCCGTGCCGTGCGGGCGGCGGGGTCGATGTGCAAAATGTTGTTGAAGCGGGCCATCACTAAAAGCACGCCTTTTTCCAGTGGCAACGCGCCGCCGGACAAACCGGTACCGGCGCCACGGGCTACCACCGGGACGTGCATTTCATGACAGAGTCGAAGCACGCCTTGTACCTCTTCGAGGTGGCGGGGCAGCACCACCAGCAGGGGCGTGGTGCGATAGGCTGAGAGGCCGTCGCATTCGTACGGTTTCAGCTCTTCCTGCTGATGCAGCACTTCCAGCTTCGGCAAGCGGGTTTGCAGGGCCCGCAGTAGGGCGTCCTTGTCGATGTCCGGCAGCACACCATCAACGCGTTCATCGTAGAGAATGTTCATAGTCGTTTTACGATACTCCGTTCGTGCATTGCCGGGGCAGCGGTCTGTTTGTTTGAGCGTTTGGGTGAATATCCGTTTCTGCGGTAACGGCGGCTATTGGTTCCGCCCTTACGGCGGGTCACTTGGAGAAGCGCCAAGTAACCAAGCGCTTTTGCCCCTTTCGTTCGGCCCTTCGCTTAGGCTCAGGGTTCCCTCGCTCCGGTCCTGCTCCGTGGGCCCGCCGCCATCGGCCATCCATGGCCGGGGGCGGCTAACCCGGCATCCATGCCGGGTTGCCCACTGCGCAGAACCTCCACTCGGCCTCACGAGGGGGCGACCACCGCCAATGCAACCGAGGCGGCCTGCGGGCCGACCTGGTTCTTCAGGTGTATGCATTCCCCTGTGGGAGCTGGCTTGCCAGCGATGGTCGTTAACGATAACGCGTGCGGTCTGAAGGAACGCGGTGACTGGACGTCCATCGCTGGCAAGCCAGCTCCCACAGGGTTCCGGATACATCCGCAAGAACAGGTCGTCTGTCAGGCCGCATTCGCGAGCAAGCCCGCTCCCACAGTGGATTGTTGGCGGGCATGACATGGGTGTTCACCCCCGATGATCCTGACGAACTTCAGGCCGGCTATCAGGCCGCCTCGCTTTGTTTTTGATCTTGATCTGCCCCGTCGGAAGGCCGAGCGCAGGTTCTGCGCAGTGGGCAACCCGGCATGGATGCCGGGTTAGCCGCCCCCGGCCATGGATGGCCGATGGCGGCGGGCCCACGGAGCAGGACCGGAGCGAGGGCATGGCGAGCATTAGCGAGCCACCGTACGTCAGGGGCGCTGGGCGCTTGGTTACTTGGCGCTTCTCCAAGTAACCCGCCGTAAGGGCGGAACCAATAGCCGCCGTTACCAAAAAACGGATATGCCCCCAACCGCACAACGAAAACCAAGCCAACCGCATCCGCTAATGCCCACCCACAACCATCTGCGTAAACGGCGACACATACGCCTGCAACGTCACCAACCCACCCACCAGAATCGCCAAAATGATGGAATGGAAGAACACATAACGCAGAATCTCCCCTTCATGGCCATACCAGCGTGTAGCAGTGGAAGCCACCACGATCGACTGCGCATCAACCATCTTGCCCATGACCCCACCGGAACTGTTGGCCGCCGCCATCAACACCGCGCTCAGACCGAGTTGCTCGGCAGTCACTTTCTGCAAACCGCCGAACAGCACGTTGGACGCCGTATCCGAACCCGTCAGCGCCACGCCGAGCCAACCGAGCAGGGTGCCGAACATGGGGTAGAAAATCCCCGTCGCCGCGAACGCCAGGCCCATGGTGGCGTCCAGTCCCGAATAGCGGGTGAGGAAGCCGAGGGCGAGCATCGCCACAATGGTAATCAGCGAATAACGCACAACCCAGATTGTTTTCAGGTACTGCTTGATCAGTTGCGGGATGGAATACCCCATCAACAGCCCGCCCAGGATCGCCGCCAGCAAGATGCCGCTGCCGGTGCTGGTCAGCCAGGTGAACTTGTAGACCGCCTCCTCGGTTTTAGGCGCAGGCACCACCGGCGGAACCTTTTCGATTTGCTGGTGGATCGTGCCGAAGGTGATGACCGGGGCAAAGATCGGATTCGCTTCGCGCAGCGGTTTGCCTTGAGGGTCGAGCTTGGCGGAGTTGGTGACCGGATCGATCGCCGGGCGGGTATCGAACATGTTTTTGAAGCCCTGGGTGCCCCAGGCGAAAACGAACACCGTAAGGATGATCCACGGCATCCACGCGCGCATGACGGCAGGCTTGGCATCGCTGGCAAAGGTCGTGCTGGCGACGGGTTTTTCGTCATGCTCCTCGGCTATCTTGGAGTTGTCGACACGTCCGGATAGTGCAGCAGAAGTGTGCACGGTCGCAGGTTTCCACACCCTGAGGAAACCGGTCAGGCAGGCCATGGAAATCAGCGCGGCGATCACGTCCACCAGCATCGGCCCGTGGTAGTTGGACACCAGGAACTGCGGCACGGCAAAACTGACGCCGGCGACCAGGATGGCCGGCCAGATTTCCAGCATCTTGCGCCAGCCGGCGAAAGCCCAGATCAACCAGAACGGCACGATCACCGAGAAAAACGGCAATTGCCGACCGACCATCATCGACAGCTCCATTTCATCCAGGCCGGTGACCTTGGCCAGTGTAATGATCGGCGTACCCAGCGCGCCAAACGCAACGGGCGCAGTGTTGGCGATCAATGCCAGGCCGGACGCGGCCAGCGGCGAGAAGCCCAGACCGATCAGAATCGCCCCGGTGACCGCCACCGGCGTACCGAAACCGGCAGCCCCTTCGAAAAAGGCGCCGAAGCAGAAGGCAATCAGCAGCAACTGCAGGCGACGATCGTCGGTGATGCGCGCCAGCGAATCTTGCAGCACTTTGAATGAGCCGTTCTCGGTGGTCAGTCGATGGAGGAAGATGATGTTGAGCACGATCCAGCCAATCGGCAGCAAGCCGTTGGCGGCGCCATAAAGGGCGGCCGAACCTGCCATGTTTGCCGGCATGCCGAAGGCGAAGATCGCGATGACCAGGGCCGAGGCGAGGGCGAGCAATGCCGCCAGATGTGCTTTGATGTGGAAGAACGCCAGGGCTGCCAGCATCACTACCACCGGCACTGCTGCCATGATGGTTGAAATGACCGGGTTGCCGAACGGATCGTAGATTTGCTGCCAGACCATGTTCCACCTCTGCTTTTTATTGTTGGGAGTGCAGACCCCGAGGGGGGCGGTGGCTTCTAGTATAGGTGGCATTGCGCCGCTGTCTTGTACCCTTGTACATCGGGCCTTTCAGCGCTTTTTTGAACTAAAAATAAGGACTGCGGTACGCGTTAACCGACTTCACTACCCGGAGGAACGCAACAATGACTGAACGCCATTTGCTCCACACGGAAACGCTGTCGAACGGATGCAGCATCAAGGTCAAGGCCGAGATCCTGCGGGACGGTTCGTTGGGAATGTTCATAGGTGTCTACCGACCTGATGGCACGGCCATTGAAGAGAACGATCATCCAGCGCTGCATTTTCTCGACATGGAGGCGGCCATGGAGTGGGGGATCGAGAAAGCCAAGGACATCGGCAACGGGCAGAGGACGTTGTAGTGCATGACTTGGGTTCGCGGTGAAGCTTTCGCGGGCAAGCCTTGCTCCTACAGGTCGGAGGGTGTTCGCAAAAATTGCGTACGCCGCAAAACCTGTAGGAGCGAGGCTTGCCCGCGAAGCTTTTAGTGCTTGAACATCACATGCCGAACAACGGTGTAATCCTCCAGCCCGTACATCGACATGTCCTTCCCATACCCGGACAATTTCTGACCGCCGTGGGGCATTTCGCTGACGAGCATGAAGTGGGTGTTCACCCAGGTGCAGCCGTACTGCAAGCGCGCAGACATCCGATGCGCGCGACCGACATCCGCGGTCCACACCGACGACGCCAGGCCGTAGTCCGAATCGTTGGCCCAGCCCAGCACCTGCGCTTCATCGGTGAATTTGGTTACTGAGACCACCGGCCCGAACACTTCGCGGCGAACGATTTCGTCGTCCTGCAGCGCGTCGGCCAGCACCGTCGGTTCGAAGAAGAAACCGTTGCCTTCAACCGCCTTGCCACCAGTGATCAAACGAATGTGCGATTGCGCCACGGCGCGCTCGACAAACCCGGCCACGCGGTCACGGTGCTGCGCGGTGATCAGCGGCCCCAGTTCGGTCGCCGGATCATCTTGCAACCCGTACTTGATGCTGCTGACCGCCGCGCCGAGCTTCTCGACGAATCTGTCGTAGATGCCTTCCTGCGCGTAGATGCGGCAGGCGGCGGTGCAGTCCTGGCCGGCGTTGTAGAAACCGAAGGTGCGAATGCCCTCGACCGCGGCGTCGATGTCGGCGTCGTCGAAGATGATCACCGGGGCCTTACCGCCCAGCTCCATGTGCATGCGTTTGACGCTGTCGGCGGTGCTGGAAATGATGTTCGAGCCGGTGGCGATCGAGCCGGTCAGCGACACCATGCGCACTTTCGGGTGAGTCACCAGCGGGCTGCCGACGGTAGGACCACGGCCGAACACCAGGTTGAGCACGCCGGCCGGGAAAATTTCCGACGCCAGTTGCGCCAGGCGCAGGGCGGTCAGCGGGGTTTGTTCCGACGGCTTGAGCACCACGGTATTACCGGCGGCCAGGGCCGGGGCGATTTTCCAGGCGACCATCATCAGCGGGTAGTTCCACGGCGCGATGGAGGCGATCACGCCCACCGGATCGCGGCGGATCATCGAGGTGTGCCCGGCCAGGTATTCACCGCCGGCGGATCCGCTCATGCAACGGCTGGCGCCGGCGAAGAAACGGAATACGTCGGCAATCGCCGGGATCTCGTCGTTCAGCGCGGCGCTGTAGGGCTTGCCGCAGTTGTCCGATTCGAGCTTGGCCAGTTCTTCGCCGTGGGCTTCGATGGCGTCGGCGAGTTTGAGCCGCAGCAGCGAGCGTTCTTTTGGCGGGGTCTGCGACCAGCTGTCGAAGGCGGCATCGGCAGCGCGCACGGCGGCGTCGACCTGGGCTTCGCTGGCTTCGTTGATTTCCACCAGCACGCGACCGAGGGCCGGGTTGAACACCGGTTGGGCGGGGCCTTCGCCGTCGAGCAATTGGCCGTTGATCAGGAGTTGGGTTTGCATGGTTCTGTCCTCTTCGGAACTGTTGTTTTCTTCTGAAGGAACCGGCCCAAATGTGGGAGCGGGCTTGCTCGCGAATGCGGTGTGTCAGCCAAGATCAATGTTGAATGTTAAAGCGCATTCGCGAGCAAGCCCGCTCCCACAGGATCCGGTTCCTTCAGGGACGTCGTTGTCAGATCGTCGATCTGTTTACCGGCGCACCGGAAAGATCAGCCGCCTTAACCAGCGGTTTCGAGAACTTCCACGCATCCCCCGCCGGTGCCGTGCCTTTGTCGTACGGCTTGCCGAGAAGCATGTAAACCAGCCCGGCGCCCATCACCACCAGCGTGGTCAGGATCATCGAATAGTTGATGTACCACGGCGCATCCGGTGAACGCGGCCAGACCATGTTGACGATGGCGCACACGCCGTAGATCAACGCCGCGAGGTTCACCCACAAGCCCCAGGCACCCAGCGTGAATTGCCCGTTCGGACGCCAGCCCTTGGCGCGGGCGATCAATGCAGCGACGATGATCAACTGGAACGCCACGTAGATACCAATCGCCGCGAAACCAACAATGGTCGCCACAGCGTCAGCCATGAACATGCCCAGGCAAACAATCGCTGCCGGCACCAGGCCGCTGATCAGCAACGCGAACGACGGCACATGGTTGCCCGAGAGGCGTTTGAGCAGCGAACTGCCGATGATCATTTCGTCACGGGCGTAGGCGAACAGCAGGCGACTGGCCGCCGCTTGCAGACTCAGCACGCAGGAGATGAACGACACCATCACCACCGCCATCACCAGTCGCGAACCCACCGGGCCGAAAGCATTGGCGAGGATGGTGGCCACCGGGTCGGTGTCTTCACCGGCCAGGACCTTGGCCATGTCAGGCACCGAGAGGATCAGCGCCAGGCAGGCAAACATCGCCGCCGCGCCACCGATGTAAATGGTCATGCGCATGGCCTTCGGAATGCGCTTGCCCGGGTTCGGGGTTTCTTCGGCGACATCGCCGCAGGCCTCGAAACCGTAGTACTGGAACAGACCCGCCAACGAGGCCGCGAGGAACGCCGGCAGGTACGAACCGTTGACCTCAAGGTTGAAGGTGTCGAACAGCACACTGAACGGCTGATGACGCTCGAAGATCAGCAGGTAACCGCCGACCAGAATCGCCCCGACCAGCTCGCACAGAAAGCCGAACATCGCCACCCGCGCCAGTAGTTTGGTGCCCACCAGGTTGAGGGCGGTCGAGAGCAGGATGATCGTCAGGGCAATGTAGATGTTGGCTTCGGGACCGGGATTGAAGCCCAGCATGATCGCCAGGTATGGCCCGGCACCCACGGCGACCCCGGCGATGGTGGCGCACAGGGCCCAGGCATACACCCAGCCGACCATCCACGCCCAGCGCTTGCCCACCAGACGACGGGCCCACGGATAGACACCCCCGGAAATCGGGAACTGCGAGACGATTTCACCGAAGATCAGGCACACCAGCAATTGCCCGGCGCCGATCAGCAGGTAGGACCAGAACATCGGCGGGCCGCCGGCGGCCAGGCACAAGCCGAACAGGGTGTAGACGCCGACGACCGGCGACAGGTAGGTAAAGCCCAGGGAGAAGTTCTCCCACAGGCTCATGCTGCGGTTGAAATCCGAACTGTAGCCGAGGGCGCGGAGTTGTTCCGCGTCCTGATCGGCGCTGACGCTTGCACGCGCGTTGGATGAGCCACTCATTTTATTTCCTCATTATCAATGGCAGGTGTTTGCTGGGTTGGCCGGTTGGCCGGCCGTTGCTCTTGTGGGCGCGAGGCTTGCCCGCGAAGCTGTTGGTGTTTTAAAGGACGCCTTCGCGGGCGAGCCTCGCTCTTATAAAAGGAGGGTGCGTCAGGCTTTGGTTTCGTCGTCGTACTGCGAAAGCCATTCAACGGCAGCATCGCGATAACGACTGAAACCCTTGTAATCAACCAGTTGCTGATTCAAATCCCGCAGCACCCGATGCATGCGCCGGGCCCACGCCGGGTTGGTCGCGATGTCTTCGAGACTGAGCAGGTACGTGCGGATCGGAAAGACGATGGCGTTGCTGCGCGGCAGGCGATGCAGTGGTTGCAATTCGATGCGCAGGTAAACCAGTTTGCCGGCGTTTTCTGCGGTGACGATGGTCCGGTCCGGCGCCCATTCCGGCAGGCTTTCGGCCGAGACTTCGAGGCGCGGGTTAACGGTCAGCGACCAGTTCAGGCGACGCACCGGATGGCCGGTGCGCAGGCGCAGCAGGAACTTCAAGGCGCGGTCGAGCATGCCGATTTCCTTGACCAGCGGTACCGGCCCGTGGAACTCCTCCCAGCTCATGCCGAGGTTGAATCGCAGCGAGTAATCCGCACGCTGGGTCGCGATACCCGCGCCCCAGTACAGCGTGCCGTCGCGTTCCTCCTGCAACACCCAATCGCCCTGGGCCTGGCGGGTCACGTACTCCATCGGCTCGTAGGGCAAGGTGGCCGGATCGCCGAAGGTGAAGTGGTCGTCGATGTCCAGCAGACGGTTGGTCCAGTGCCACTGCCGACCTTCACGCGCCAGGCTGAAGTACTGCGGATAATCCCGGGCGTAGGACTCCATGATCAGCTCCAGCAAATCCCATTGCGCCTCCATCATGTGCGGTGCCGAGACGTAGTGCATGCCCGGATCTTTCTCCAGGGTGATCGCGCGGTCCCGGCATTCGCTGATGTAGTGCTCGTCGATATCGAATGCGGCGCGAAACGCACCGTCGCCCACCGACACATGCGGTTCGAGGTTCATCGAATACATGTAATCGTCATCGGGGAACGGGAAGGGCGCGCGGGCGATGGTTTCCGGGCTGTTGGCGAAGGTGTAGTCGTCGCGATAGGTTTCGTCGGGATTGAATTGGATATTCATTGTTTTTTTTCTCCGTCGATCAGAGGTCGATGACCAGGCGATTGCACTTGGCGCGGGATACACAGGGCATGATTTTCTTGCGGCCGACCTTGTCTTCGTCGGACAGCCAGTCATCGCTGTGCAGCAGCTCGCCGTCGAGTTCCAGCACTTCGGTTTCGCAATGCCCGCAGGCACCGCCGCGACACAGGTAGGGCATGCTGTAGCCGGCGGCTTCGACCGCTTCGAGCATGGTCTGGTCAGGCGAGACTTCGATGGTTGCGCCGCTGCGGCCGAGGGTGAAACTAAAGGCTTCGCCGCCGCTGCTCTGTTCGAGGAAACGCTCGAAGTGCACGTGGCTGTCGGTCCAGCCCAGATCTCGGGCGCAGGCCAGGGTGGCGTCGATCATGCTGTCCGGGCCGCACACATAGACGTGGCTGCCCAACGGGCGGTCGGCGAGCACCCGGCCGATCTCCATGCGCGATTCAATGCCCTTGCGGTACAGGTGAACCTGTTCGCCGTAGGTGGCCTGCAACTCCTTGCCGAGCTGCGCATGTTCTTCACCGCGCACCGCGTAATGCAGTTCGAACGGCACCTTGCTCAGGCGCAGTTCTTCCAGCTGGGAAATCACCGGCGTGATGCCGACGCCACCGGCGATGAACAGGTGCAGGCGCGCCTGTTTGATCAGCGGGAACAGGTTGACCGGCGGGGTGACCTCGATCAGATCGCCTTCACTCACGTTGTCGTGCAGCGACGCCGAACCACCGCGCCCGGCGTCTACGCGGCGCACGGCAATCTGATAACTGCTGGTGTCGTACGGCGAACTCAGTAGCGAATACGGGTTGCGCAAGGTGTTCTGTTGATTGGCGATCAGCACCACGACGTGGCTGCCGCCGGAGAAGGCCGGCAAGTGCGCGCCGGTCGGCGACACCAGGGTGAAGCGCTTGATTTCCGGGGTCACCGCTTCGATCCGGGCGACGCGCAAATTCAACGTGCCATTGTTCTGGCTCATGTGTCGAGCTCCTCGGCTTCGGGCAATTCACCCGGGACTTCGGCATCGGCCTTGACCGCCTGAAAGGCCGCCAGCCGCCGGGAATAGTGATCGCGCACCACCAGCGTCAGGCCACAGCCGGGGCAGTCATAGACGCGTTGAGTCACGTTTTCGGTGTAGGTGTCGCAGTGCACGCACCAGACGCGGCGAACCAATGTGCCGGAGTGTTCGCGCAGCACTTCGTCGCGGTTCAGGTCGAAATGCGTGGCCACCTGCATGGCGCTGCCGAGGAAACTTTCCGAACCGGCGAGATAGAGACGGGTGCCCATGCGCGCTTCGCCGAGCAGGGTTTTCAGCGCGTCGATCAACGACTGGTTGGTCGCATGCACATGCAGCGGGTGCTCGGGGTGCTGCTGCAACTGTGTGAGGAAGTCCTGGCCGGAAAAGGATTCCAGGGAATACAGCAAGGTAATCGGCCGATCCTGGCCGGCCATGTCTTCCAGCAAGCGCAACATGGCGCGACCGCCGCTGCCTTGGCCGGCAATGATGTGCCGGATACCTCCCGGCAGCGGTTGCAACCGGTCATAGACCGGTCGGCTTTTGATCCCGGTGATCAACATTTTTATTATTCCTCCTGGCTACCGGCGCGGCTGATGAAAGCCGGCCCTGATGCAAAGCCCAACGATGGTGGGTTGCAGGTAGCAGGAGCACAGGTCGTGCCAGTTATTCAAGTTATTGAAAATAAAGGATTTGTTGATTATTGCGGGATGGGTGACAGGCAAAAGTAACTGGATATGTATGCGTTTTCGCAGCGGTCAGGTGTAATCCAGGAAAACACAGAACCTTGTGGGGGCGGCGGTGCGACGATTCGACTTGCCCGCGATAGCGGTCTGCCAGCCGACATCTCTGTTGAATGTCAGTCAGTCATCGCGGGCAAGTCGAATCGTCGCACCGCCGCTCCCACAGGGACCGCGCCGTGCTCACTGACATTGCAGGGTTTCAGTCACGCTGGAGTTTGCGAATCAACGTCCCGATGTCGATCCCCAGATGCACCGCCGCTTTGCGCTTGCTGCCGCACAAGTGCACCGCCCTGAGAATGATCTGGCGTTCGAAATGTTGAACCTGCAGCTTGAGGTTCTGCTCCGCATCCTCCTCGTCGGCCACCGCCGGTTTCACCCGCTCCTGAGGGCGCACCGGTTCGAGCAGCTCAGCCGGCAGATGATGCTCCTGGGCTTCATCGTCGGCGAGCACCGCCAGCCGTTCGAAGATGTTCACCAGTTCGCGAATGTTGCCGGGATAGTCGTAACCCATCAGCCGCTTGCGGCAACCGGCGGACAGGCTTAGCGACGGTTCGCGATCGCCGTTGATGCGGCTCAGAAGAATGTCGATGAGAAACGGCAAGTCATCCCGGTGCTGGCGCAGCGGTGGAATTTCTACCGGCAGGACCGCCAGGCGATAGTAGAGGTCGGCGCGAAACTCACCGATGCTCACCAGATGACGCAAGTCTTTGTTGGTGGCGGCAATGACTTGCACCTGCACCGTTTTGCTCAACGGTGAGCCGACCGACTGGATGGTGCTGTCTTCGAGGAACTTCAGCAGCTTGGCCTGCACGTGCAGGGGGATTTCACCGATCTCGTCGAGGAACAAGGTGCCACCCGAAGCGGCCTCGATATAGCCTTGCTTGCCGCCCTGCAACGCGCCGGTGAAGGCGCCGCGTTCATAGCCGAACATCTCCGACTCGAACAGGCTCTCCGGGATGCTCCCGCAGTTGACGTGAATGAACGGCCGATCACCCCAACCGGCGGCGCGGTGGATGTGCCGTGCGATGGCGGTCTTGCCGACGCCCGGCTCGCCCAGCAGCAACAACCGCGCACGTCGCCGGAACGCGCGCACGCCGGTGTCGGCGATGCTCGAGAGCTGCGGTGAGAGGTGCAAGGCGTTGTCCTGCGGATCGCGCAGGCCCTGGGGTTCCACCGGCCGGTTGCCCAGCGAGGCGCGACGCTGTGGCTGGCTGCCGTCGAAGTCTTTCTGAGTCAGCATCCTGAACGGTTTTTCGTAGGCCCCGGTGGGAATGGCGTGGGTGCTGCTGAGCAGAACCCGACCTTCCCGCGAACGGGTCAGCGCGCTGTTGCCGCCGCGATTCAGCGCGGCCTGAAAATCGTCGTAATTCAGCGCCGAGCGCTGGTAAAACTCACTGTCGGACAAACCGCTGGCTTGTTGTCGGGACACCCGGTTGACCCGCTCGGCGGCGAGGTTGAGAAAGCGCACCCGGCCTTCACCGTCCGTCACGATCAGCGCGTCACTGAAGCTGTCGAGCAAGGCGTGCAGCGCGGGGGTTTCCAGCAACGCGCCGAGCACTTCGCTGCTGACGTTGACCGAAGAGCGCATGCCCATCTGCAGCGTGGGTGGCAGGTTCTTGTCTTTCATGGGTGCAACTCTTCGGCACGGCGCACGCCCTGACTTTCGCGAAACACCGCAACCCGCCAGGCCACGCCTTCACGAATCAGGATGCGCGAGCAGTGCACATTGAAATTCAGCTGGCGCCCGCTCAAATCCGGCAAGGGCAGGCTGTGCCAGGTGCGCTCGGGCAGGGCGTTGTCCAGCAGCAGCCGAGCGATGCCGGCGCCATGGGTGATGCCGAAGGTCTCTTCGAAGGCTGCGTTGCGCCATTGCGGTTGCAGGTGCTCATCGATCACCAGCACCGCGTCGGGCACCGCATCGAACACCCGGCGCAAGGCGTCAATGCGCTGCTCGGCGTCGTGCTGCATGCGCAGTTCCTGACTGACATCGCGAATGCTGCCCCACATGCGCAACAGATGGCCGTTGACGATGGTCGCGCGTACATCGTTCTCGACGTAGGCCGGCGAGCCGTCGTGCCGGCGATCCACCGACAGCGCGCAGTCCACGTGGAACCCGGCTTCGATCAGGCGCCGTACAAACTCTTCGTTGGCCGGGCTACGCGGCCAGTACAGGCGCACCGGTTGCTGGTTGAAATCGACATCCGAGGGCATCTCGTAAACGTCGGCCATGGCGCGATTGCACAGCCGCCAGTGGGAGTCGTTTTCGAACACCTGGCGCACGATTTCGTCCGGCGAGGTGTTGATGTCCACCGCCTCGGCGAACTCGATGCACCAGTACGCGACCTTGGCGCTCTGCAGCATCTGGCTCATGACTTCATTGGCGTTGTGCATTTCCCGCAGTCGGTGGCCCAGCGCGCCGAGGGGGATTTTCAGCAGGTGCAGGCGCGCCGGGTGGACCGAGCGCCACTCCAGCAATCCGCAAGCGACCACAGGCAGCAAGCCGCCGTTGTGGCGAATCAGGGTCAGTTCCAGGCTGTGGACTTGCTCATCGGCGGGCGGATTGGCAAACAACGACTGCACGACGCGCAGCGATTCGACGCTGAAGATGCGTTCGATCGGCTGGTTCAGCATCGCTTCAGGGTCATAGCCCAGTTGGTCGCTGAGGCTGGCGGACAGGCTGATCAGGTGCCCGTCAGCGCTGAGGGTGCTGGTCAGCGGCTGCGCCTTGTTGGTCAGTAGATTCAGGATATCCATCGGTGGATCGGCTCGATTTGGCTAATGGGGCCTGGCTGAAAACACTCAGGCAATCAAAGCGGGGCATATCGCATGCCAACTAAAAGGCGCTGCGAACAGGGGAGCACGAGGGCAGGCGAGTCGTTGAGCGCTGCGATAATGCAACGGAATGTGCATTTATGCAGCGCTCACGTTGAGCGTAGTCGGGAGGCGGGAGGTGGTTGGGTCAATCCGATTGGTGACCCAAATCGTTGTCAGGCCTTGCTGGCGGCCAGGTAAGCACCGAGGCGACGGCCCATTTCTTCGCCCAGGGCCTGCAATCCGCTCATCGGACGCACCATCACCTCGAAATCAACGATTTTGCCTTGCTCGTCGAAGCGGATCATATCGATGCCCTTGAGTTCTTTTCCGCCGACCTTGGCGCTGAATTCGAGGACGACATTCAAGCCGTCCGCAGTCGCCAATTCGCGGTGGTAGGTGAAATCTTCAAAAACCTCGAACACGGTGTTGAGGATCATCGTGACCACTGGCGCGCCGGGGTAAGGCGTGTGGGCCATCGGCGAGCGGAACACCGCTTGCGGGGCCAGCAACTGGGGAAGGGCTTTCAAGTCGCCCTGGCGGATCATGGCGTGCCATTGGGCCAAGGATGCAGCGGCGTTGGGGTGCAGTTTCAGTTCGGACATCTTCAACTCCTGTTTTGTTGTTGTTCTGAAAGCATTGCCAACGACTGTATCGCAATGGGTCTGAAGCGCTGCTTATGGCGCTGTATTCAGGCGCTCAATGGCTGTGCTCCTGCGTGGCCAGATAGAGTTGACGGTACGCGACAATCAGCTGTTCCTGGCTGAAGGCGAGATTTCGACCGCTCGGATTGGGCAGCACCCACACCGCGGCATTGCCAAAAGTCCTTGTTTGCAGGCCCCAGGCTATTTCTCGCTGGCGGGATAACGCGCAATACGCCGCTTTACCGAGAAACGCTACGAAGCGTGGCGCATGGCGTGAGATTTTCTGTTCGAAGTTCGCAGCAGCGGCGGTGAACTCATCCACCGAGAGCTGATCCGCTCGCGCCGTCGGCCGATCCACCACGGCGGTCAAACCACACTGATACCGCAAAATCTGTCGGTCGTTTTCCGGACGCACTTCCTCCGGCGTGAAACCGGCCAGATGCAGCGTGCGCCAGAAACGGTTGCCCCTGCCGGCAAAGTGATGCCCCTGGGCTGCGGCCATCATGCCCGGATTGATCCCGCAAAAAATCACCGACAGATGCTCGGCCAGAATGTCTTCGAGTCCTTCGCCCACTTCAAGAACCCCTCAAGCGCAAATCACGTTGACCGCGTTACGTGCCATTTCGGTCAACTCATCACGGGATTTTCCTGCCCGCGCCCGGATCGAAATGCTGTGCAGCAACGATGAGGCGAGAACGGCGAGGGCGGTCGGGTCGACATCCTTGTTCAACTCGCCTTTGTCGATGGCCACGCGCAGCCGCGCTTCCAGATCGGCATCAAGGCGGCTGAGCCGATCCGACAACACTTCGCGGATTTCCGGATCCTCGACGGCTTCAGTGGCTTGCGGATCGTGAATACGGTGATGCCGGTTGAAAACTGGGCATTCGAGGGGCCGGATGGCGTGGAGACGGTGAACATTCCGATTTCTCCGTTTCACGTCAACACCGCCGACGCGATGACGGTGGCGATAACGAACGGAATGGGGATCGGCATTCAGCCTATTGCATCCGCAGTTGACGGCCTGAGAGCAGGGACGTTAGTGCGTGTATTGCCTGAGTATCACTTTGAAGAGTTCAACTTGTTTGCGATCTACCCGTCACGAAAGTTCGTGGACGCAAAGATAAAGACATGGGTGGAATTTCTGAAGGATCACATACCGGTGCTGCTGGCCTCCGATGAAGAAATCGCCGGTTCAGCCGCAGGACGATAATGCAGGGGGCGCGGCAGGCATGGAGTGTCGACCCTCCATCGTCCGCACGGTCCTCAACCGTTTGAACAGCCGGTGCCCATTACCTGGTACTGCAGGATATGGCGTTGACCCTTCGAGTCTTCATAGGTCATTTGCTTCGGCACTGGCGCGCACTCGTCTCCGGTATCCGTCACGGTAATGATTTTCTGGATATCGAGTTTCATGCCGTAGGAGTAACTTTCAACCGGAATCTGGCTGGCCGCATGAGTGGGGGTTTCATCCGAGTATGCCTGTGCGGCTACACCGGCAAGTGCCAGAAACATTGCGATCTTTAACGTTTTCATGGTGTTCACCTTCGCATCGAGTTTCAGTGGGTCCCGGTGAGTGAGTGGCTGCTTGACTCATTCGTTTACCGGGTGAAGTCGATGCTAGAAGTTTACTCTTTCCTCAAACAGCGGTCCGCTGGATAAACACTGTTTCCAGATTGCGCAGGTATCCAAGGAGGGCTACTTGGGGATCTTATTTTCTTTGCTTCCTGCGGGGCTTCGTTGCGGACCAAATCGATCTAAAAATGCCGTTTCGCACGGCTGACGGTGGGCTACTCTTGAACATGTAGGTGAAGACGCAGACTGATGCGCAAGCGGATGGCAAGGACACGTGGGGCGCGTTCCGAAGGGTACACGGTTAGAAAGATCTCCGCGCTGAGATCCAGCCCTTATGCCGTGTGAAGCAGAAGAGCACAAAACTGTTCTGTGAGAGTCCTGATAAACCTTGTAAGCCGGAGACCAGCACCGGCCACCTACTCGAATCCCAAAGCCCGCCTTGTGCGGGCTTTGTCGTTTCTACCGCTCCGCTGTCTCCCGCAAAACACCACGAAACCTCTGTTGAAATCCCCTGTGGGAGCTGGCCTGCTAGCGATAGCGGTGTGTCAGGTAATCTGTTTCTTGCTGATGAGCCCGGTACCCTGTGGGAGCTGGCTTGCCAGCGATGGCGGTTTTTCAGGCGACATGGGTTTTGAGGGTGTACATATCCATTCCTGCGGTAACGGCTGCTAATGGTTTCGCCCTTACGGCGAGTTACTTGGAAGAGCGCCAAGTAACCAAGCGCCCAGCGCCCCTGACGTACGGTGGCTCGCTAGTGCTCGCCATACCCTCACTCCGGTCCTGCTCCGTGGGCCCGCCGCCATCGGCCATCCATGGCCGGGGGCGGCTACCGCGGCATCCTTGCCGCGGTGCCCACTGCGCAGAACCTGCGCTCGGCCTTCCGACGGGGCAGATCAAGATCAAAAACAAAGCGAGGCGGCCTGATAGCCGGCCTGAAGTCCGTCAGGATCATCGGGGAGAACACCAATGTCATGCCCGCCAACAATCCACTGTGGGAGCGGGCTTGCTCGCGAAGGCGGCCTCGCAGACGACCTGCTCTTGCGGATGTACCCGGAACCCTGTGGGAGCTGGCTTGCCAGCGATAGACGTCCAGACACCGCATTCCTTCAGGCAGCACACGTCATCGTTAACGACCATCGCTGGCAAGCCAGCTCCCACAGGGGAATGCATACACCTGAAGAACCAGGTCGGCCGGTAGGCCGCCTCGGTTGCATTGGCGGTGGTCGCCCCCTCGTGAGGCCGAGTGGAGGTTCTGCGCAGTGGGCAACCCGGCATGGATGCCGGGTTAGCCTCCCCCGGCCATGGATGGCCGATGGCGGCGGGCCCACGGAGCAGGACCGGAAGGAGGGCATGGCGAGCCTTAGCGAGGCACCGAACGAAAGGGGCAAAAGCCCTTGGTTACTTGGGGCTCCTCCAAGTGACTCGCCGTAAGGGCGAAACCGCCAGTCGGCATCACAAAAAAAACGGATCTGCCCCCAACTCAAAACCAACCCCATCACCAGATCAAGCAGGACACCGATATTGGCCATTTCAATCCCCTTTTGGCCGACATCACTCTATGAACCGACCAGTTCGTCAGCAAGAATCGAAGCAGAGCGCTGCTCTTCCAGCACGCTAGCAACACCACAACAAGAATCCTGCCTTCCTTGCCCTTGGCAATTTTCAAGTCCTGCCGTGTACAGAACATAAAAACCAACGAGCGACACACTTGGGGAATTCATTCATGGTCACGATGAAACGCATACTGGGCGCCACCGTGTGTGGGCTGACGCTGCTGGCCAGCGCCGTGCACGCCGAACAGCGGGAACTGCGGGTGTACAACTGGGCGGATTACATCCTGCCGTCCGTGCCCAAGGACTTCGCCGAGAAAAGCGGCATCAAAGTGACCTGGGACACCTTCGACACCAACGAGTCGCTGGAAGCCAAGTTGCTCACCGGCAATTCGGGATACGACCTGGTCGTGCCATCGAATCAATTCATCGAAACCCAGATCAAGGCCGGTGTGTTCCAGAAGCTCGACAAGTCCAAGCTGCCGAACTGGAAGCACCAGGATCCGGCGCTGCTCGCGTTGCTGGACAAGAACGACCCCGGCAATCAGTACGGCGTGCCTTACATGTACGGCACCGTACTGATCGGCTTCAACCCGGCCAAGGTCAAGGCCGCGCTGGGCGAGAATGCGCCGGTAGACAGTTGGGACCTGGTGTTCAAACCGGAGAACATGGAGAAGCTCAAATCCTGCGGCGTCGCGATGCTCGATTCACCTTCGGAAATCCTGCCGCTGGCGCTGCACTACCTGGGCCTGGACCCTAACAGCCAGAACCCGGACGACTATGAAAAAGCCAAGGCGTTGATGCTGAAGATTCGGCCTTACGTCACCTACTTCAACTCCGCCAAGTACATGACCGACATCGCCAATGGCGATATCTGTGTCGCCATCGGCTACTCCGGCAGCTTCTACCAGTTCGGCAATCGCGCCAAGGAAGCGGGCAACGGCGTGGTGGTCGATTGGCGCTTGCCGAAGGAAGGCGCGCCGATCTGGTTTGACACCTTCGCCATCCCGAAAAGCGCGAAGAATGTCGAGGAGGCCCACGAGTTTCTCAACACCTTGCTGGAGCCGACAGTCATCGCCCCGATCAGTGACTTCCTCGGCTACCCCAACGCCAACAAGGACTCGATTGCGCTGATCAACAAAGAGATCACCGGCAACCCGAACCTGACGCCGACCAGCGAAGCGTTGAAAACGCTCTATGTGGTGCAGCCGTTGCCGCAAAAGCTCGAGCGGGTTCGTACGCGGGTCTGGACCAGCATCAAGTCCGGCAATTAAGGCTCAGGGTTGAGCCAGTCTGGTTATTTTGCTGTACGCATCCCCTTGTAGGAGCGAGGCTCGCCCGCGAAAGCGGTGTATCAGTCGCCATTGATGTTGGACATGACGGACTCTTCGCGGGCAAGCCTCGCTCCTACATGGGGTGGGGCATGTCGTGGTTTCGTTCAGATCCGCGCCAGCGCCTGAGCCAGGTCGGCGCGCAAATCCTCGACATCCTCGACCCCCACCGACAATCGAACCAACCCGTCACCGATCCCAAGTTGTGCGCGGGTGTCGGCGGGGATGGTGGCGTGGGTCATGATTGCCGGATGCTCGATCAGGCTTTCCACGCCGCCCAGGCTTTCAGCCAGGGCGAATATCTGCACGCTCTCGAGGAAACGCTTGGCGCCGGCCAGATCGCTTTTCAAATCGACAGAAATCATCCCGCCGAAACCGCGCATCTGCCGCTTCGCCAATTCATGCTGAGGGTGTGACGGCAGGCCCGGGTAATAGACGCGCGCTACCTGCGGCTGACGTTCCAGCCATTGCGCCAGTTCCAGCGCGTTGCTGCAGTGACGTTCCATGCGCAGTGCCAGGGTTTTTACGCCGCGCAGGGTCAGGAAGGCATCGAACGGCCCGGAAATGGCGCCGACCGAGTTCTGCAGAAAACCCAGGCGCTCAGCCAGTTCAGGGTTCTGACCGACCACCGCAATGCCGCCGATCACGTCAGAGTGGCCGTTGAGGTACTTGGTCGTCGAGTGCAGCGCGATGTCGAAACCCAGCTCCAGCGGACGCTGGATCCACGGACTGGCGAAGGTGTTATCGGCCACACAAATGATGCCGCGCGCGCGGCAGACACGAGCGACGGCAGCGAGGTCGGTGAGGCTCAGCAACGGGTTGCTCGGCGTCTCGACCCAGACCATCCGCGTGTCGTCCTGCAGGGACGCTTCGAAGGCCGACAGGTCAGTCAGGTCGACGAAACTGAAGCGATGGCCGGCGCTGCGTTTGCGCACCTTGTCGAACAGCCGGAAGGTGCCGCCGTACAGGTCATTGCCGGAGACGATGTGCGAGCCGGCGTCGAGCAGCTCCAGCACGGTGGAGATCGCCGCCAGCCCGGAGGCGAACGCGAAGGCCTGAGTGCCGCTTTCTAGGTCGGCGACGCAGCGCTCGAGGGCAAAGCGCGTCGGGTTGTGCGAACGGCCGTAGTCGAAGCCCTTGTGCACGCCGGGGCTCTGCTGCAGGTAGGTGGAGTTGGCATAAATCGGCGGCATCAATGCACCGGTGGTCGGGTCCGGCGCCTGCCCGGCGTGGATCACCCGAGTGGCGAAGGCGCGCGGCGCGGCGTTTTCATCGTGTTGACTCATGCAAGGGATCTCCGCAAATGATTGAGCAGGTCGACGCGGGTAATCAGGCCGTGGAAGCCCGACGCGTCGGCGATGATCGCCACCAGCCCGCGATCGAGTTCTGACTGCAGCTCGGCCAGGTTGGCACTGGCCGGCAGGGTTTGTACTTTGTCGGTCATTGCGCTGGCCACGGTCAAGCGGAAGTGTGAAGGGTCTTCCGCCATGCCCAGCAGAATGTCGGATTCGTCGATCACCCCGACCAGTTTCTTGCCGTCCACCAGCACCGGCAATTGCGACACATCCGCCAGGCGCATGCGCTGGAATGCGGTGAGCAAGGTGTCGTCCGGGCCGACGCTGATCACCCGGCCATCCTCGAAACGCCGTGCGATCACATCGCGCAAGTCGCCATAAGGTTTGCGCGCCAGCAGCCCTTGATCGTTCATCCACTGGTCGTTGTAGACCTTCGACAGGTAGCGGGTGCCGGTGTCGCAGACGAAGCTGACCACGCGCTTCGGCTCGGTTTGCTCGCGGCAGTAGCGTAGCGCTGCGGCCAGCAAGGTGCCGGTGGAAGAACCGCCGAGAATGCCTTCGGCGCGCAGCAACTGACGGGCGTGGTCGAAGCTTTCCTCGTCGCTGATCGAATAGGCATGGCCCACGCTGGACAGGTCGGCAATCGACGGAATGAAGTCTTCGCCAATGCCTTCCACCGCCCACGAACCGGGGGTGGTCATGGTGCCGCTGCGGCTGTATTCGGCCATCACCGAGCCGACCGGATCGGCCAGCACCATGGTCAGGTTCGGCTGCACGCGCTTGAAGAAACGGGTCAGCCCGGTCAGCGTGCCGGCCGAGCCGACACCGACGACGATGGCATCCACGTCATGCTGGGTCTGCGCCCAGATCTCCGGCGCGGTGCTGCACTCATGGGCGAGCGGGTTGGCGGGATTGTTGAACTGGTCGGCGAAGAACGCGTCGGGAATTTCCAGTGCCAGTCGTGCCGCGACGTCCTGGTAATAATCGGGATGGCCCTTGCCGACGTCGGAGCGGGTGATATGTACCTCGGCGCCCATGGCCTTGAGGTGCAGGACTTTCTCGGTGGACATTTTGTCCGGCACCACCAACACCACTCGATAACCCTTGGCGCGGCCGACCAGCGCGAGACCGAGTCCGGTGTTGCCGGCGGTGGCTTCGACGATGGTGCCACCGGGCTTGAGCCGACCGTCGCGTTCGGCGGCGTCAATCATCGCCAGGCCGATGCGGTCCTTGATCGAGCCGCCGGGGTTCTGCGATTCGAGCTTGAGAAACAGCGTGCACGGGCCGGTATCAAAACGGCTGACGCGCACCAGCGGTGTGTTGCCAATCAGTTCAAGCACGGCAGGGCGGGAATCGTTCGGCATGTTGTCACCTCTTTGCGGGCATTCGCACGTGAAGGACAGCAACCGGCGGCGTGTCCTCGCACGCCAGTCGCCAGCAATGCATCGCTTGGACCATAGGCCGCGATTGCGTCGCCCGCAACCTCGTGCGGCCAGCCGGTCACGTTGCGGCTGGAGAGATTGCGCAAATCGGCAATACTGAAGCGACGATTATTCTCTGGAAGGTAATACCCGACGGGCGATTGATCTGCATGAGGGCGATGCGATTGATGAAAAGGCGCTGAAGGCGCTCATTCGTGCGGCGGTGGTGCTCTCAACACCTCCAGGTGAATCGACCGGTTTGTATCCCTACGTATCCCTCGCGGCCAGAGCTATCTTCGCTTACAAAACCACGGCATCCGCGACACGTACGGGATACACGGCGACGGCCTAATGGGGGCACCACAACGGTAAAAACCGGAGAATTGCCATGTTCCGCATCAATGCTCGTCACACCGCCAGAATGCTTGGCGTCGCTGTTGTCACCACTGCCGCACTCGCTGCGTTCTCCGGCGTGTCTCAGGCCGAAGAAGTGAAAGCCCCTGCAAAAAGCTGGCAGACAGGGATTCATCGCACCGATCTCCTGAAAAAGGATCTCGATGTCGAAGGTCGCGAAGTGATCCAGGTACGGGTTGATTTCGAGCCGGGCGTCGCATCCCCCAACCACTCCCACCCCGGCGTGGAAGTGGCTTACGTCATCGACGGCACGTTCGAATATCAACTGGAAGGGCAAGCCCCGGTAACGCTGAAGGCCGGTGACTCCCTGTACATTCCGGCCGGCACTGCGCATATCGCGAAGAATGTTGGCGCAGCCAAAGCCTCGGAGCTGGCGACTTACATCGTGAAAAAAGGTGAGCCGCTGGTGGTGATCAAACAGTAAGGCCCAGCGTGACCGTCGATAGCGTTATTGACGGTCACGGCATTTCCCGAACATCGCAACAGCCAGTGCAACCACGATCAGCCCCAGCGCTACCGCGAAGGTGACCCGCATCCCGTGGGCCACGGCCTCGGGCTGCGCCAGGGTGATGTCGGCCGCCTGCGAGGCGATTGCGAACACGGCGCCCAACGCCGATGCACCCGTGATCAATCCCAGATTCCGCGACAGATTGAGCATGCCCGAAACAACACCACGCTGGTCTGGCGCAACATCCGACATGACGGTGGTGTTGTTGGCCGTCTGGAACACGGCATAGCCGAGTGTGATGATCACCATCGGCGCAACGTAGCCGCCGATGCCGACTGTCAGCGGCAACACCGACAGCGTGAAGCAACCGATGGCCATAGCAATCAACCCAGCGACCGTCATCCGTTGTGCGCCGAAACGGTCGGCGATCCGGCCGGCGGGCACACCTGTCAACGCCGCGACACACGGCCCGACCGCCAGCACCAGTCCCACCAAAACCGCTTCCAGTCCAAGTCCATGGGCGAGGTAAAACGGCCCGACCACAAGCGTCGCCATCATCACCGTCGCCACCAGTGTGCTCATGGCCAGGCTGGCGCTCAGCACCGGGTTGCGAAACATCGCCAGACGAATCAGCGGGGAGGCGACTCGCGTCTCGATGAACATGAAGAGCCCCACGCCGACCCCCGCCGCCAACAGCAAACCCATATTGAACAGCCCGAAGTGGCCGCGACCGAGGGTCATGGCCAGGGCATACGCCGCCAACGTCAGCGCCAGCACCAGCGTGCCCCAGCTGTCGAAACCGGTGTGCCCGGTTGCTGGCTTCTGGCGGTCGGCGGGCAGATAGCGATAGGCGAGCAGCAACGTCATCAGGCCCAAGGGCACCGTGACAAGAAAGAGCGCCCGCCAACCGAAACCGGCGATCAACAAACCACCGACCGAAGGCCCCATCGCGGTGCCGATCGCCGACATCGTCCCGAGCAAACCCATGGCACTGCCGGTTTTGGCCTTCGCCACCGTCTCGCCGACGAAAGCCATGGTCAGCGCCATCATGATTGCCGCACCAAGCCCTTGCAGGGCCCGGGCGCCAATCAACACCCCCAGTGTCGGCGCACCAGCGCACAGCGCCGAGGCCAGGGTAAACACGCCGATGCCGCCGAGCAGCAGCCGTCGACGACCGACAAGGTCACCGAGACGACCGACGCTGACGATCAGGGTGGTGATCGCCAGCAGATAAGCAATGACGATCCACTGCACTTGCTGAAATGTCGCGTCGAATACTTGCGCCAGCGTTGGCAACCCCACGTTGGCGATGCTGGTGCCGAGCGATGACAGCAGCATCGACAGCGACAGGCTGATCAGCGCCCACCGCACGGAGGGTGTCTGGGGTGCGCTGTCTACGAGGGCAATGGTTGGTTTCATGCTGTCTCTCTTGATCTTTCCACTCCCGAAGCGGAGTTGTCAGAAATCTACGCCGGCGCCTAACATGGCGGAAGGCGCACGGTTTGCACTGTACTCGTGCGTTCAGCGCCATCTCACTCTGCCACGGGGCGATCCATGTCTACTCCCGATTTCAATCTGCTGGTCACCCTCGATGTGCTGCTCGCCGAAGGCAGCGTGGCGCGCGCGGCCAAACGCTTGCGGTTGAGCCCTTCAGCGATGAGTCGGGCGTTGGCGCGGTTGCGTGAAACCACGGGCGACCCGCTGCTGGTCCGGGCCGGGCGTGGGCTCGTCGCTACGCCTCGGGCGCTGGAACTGCGCGAGCGGGTCAGTCAATTGGTGCAGGACGCCGAAGCGGTGTTGCGTCCGGCCGAGCAGCCAGACCTGAAACAACTGGTGCGCACGTTCACGTTGCGCACCAGTGAGGGATTTGTGGAGAACTTCGGCGCGCCGCTCATTGCCCGCCTCGCCGAACAAGCTCCCGGCGTGCGCCTGCGCTTCATGCACAAACCCGACAAGGACAGCACGTCGCTGCGTGACGGCACTGTCGATCTGGAAACCGGTGTGGTGGGGAAGGCCGCCGGGCCGGAGCTGCGCACCCAGGGTTTGTTTCGCGACCGTTTCATCGGCGTGGTGCGCGAGGGGCACCCGCTGAGCCAGGGCGAGATCACCCCGGAACGTTTTGCGGCGGGCGGCCACATCAGTGTTTCGCGGCGGGGGCTCGACAAGGGGCCAGTCGATGAAGGGCTGGCAACGCTGCAACTGGAACGGCAGATCGTGACCATCGTTGCCGGTTTCTCGACCGCGTTGGCGCTCGCCCGCGCCTCTGACCTGATCGCCACCGTGCCCGAGCGTCACACCGAAAGCCTGCGGGCGGGCATGCACAGTTTTGCGCTGCCGTTTTCCATGCCGGAGTTCACCGTGGCGATGCTCTGGCATCCGCGACTGGATGCCGATCCGGTGCATCGCTGGCTACGAGGGTGTGTCCGTGAGGTCTGTGGGCAATAGCGTCGTGGCAACGCGCAGGAAATAGCCGCGACCACGGTGTTGCGTGTCTTGATGAACGAGTTTTCCTGCAAGATCCGCACGGGCGGGCCGAGGGACGCAGACGCGGATCTGGATTTGCCGATCTGGGCGGGTGTGTTGCCGATCAAGTTGGCACCGCTGTCACCGGTGCCGGAGGGCGCTTGTAGGGTCGAGCCGGCCTATGTCACTGAATGGCGTTGACCGGCCAGCCTCAAAAAGTGAACGAACGAGCCGAATGCTGAGCCAGTTCGGCATCCAGCAGGTGTTCGGTCAGCACATCATTCAAGAAGCGGAACTGATCGTTGAGCCCGACCACTTCGTTGCTGAAGTGGTTGGCGGCGGCCGGCATCAGCAGCGCTTCGAAATTCTTGTCGAACACCAGCGACAGCACTTTGCGCGAGACGACCTGCTGCGAGTAGTAGTTGTTGCCGAACACCGGGAAGCTCACGGCAAGGGTGACGGTGTGGATCATGATGTGCGCTCCTCGGTCAGGACGTACCACGAAAAAACGGTCAGCGTGAAGGCTGTCAGGGCCAGGCAGGTAAGCAGGTGGATCAACATGGTTTGGCCCTCCGGTTCGGGGCTTTTGTGTGGGGTTGAGGTTGATCCTACGCTGACGGATTTTGAGCGGAAGGCATTCGCGGCGATGGTGAATATCGACGGAAGTGATGGTCGGGGTTTGTGGTGATCTTGAGGGCCCCATCGCAGGCAAGCCCGCTCCCCCAGGATCAGCGTCGTTCAAAAATTTGCGCCTCACCACCGAACACTGTGGGAGCGGGCTTGCCCGCGAAGAGGCCCTCAGCAACACCATCAACCTCAAACCGGGCACCCACCACCGCCTATACTCAAATCAGGGTGTTTTAACCCCCGGATATCCTGTTCGGGGGAAGACTGTAGGACATGCGATCTTGAACCTGCGTTCGCTGATCGTCGCCGTGCTGCTGGTGTTGGCGGGATGCGTCATGCCTGCGCGCGCGCCGGCGCCAGCGCCGCCAGTGATCATTTCCCCGATCACCTGGCAGCAGGTCGATCGGGACATCGTCGCGGCGTCCCAGTCCGCCACCGAACAGGCAAGAATCTACTCGCGTGGCGCCATGGATTACTGGCGCACCCGGGTCTATCAACTCACCGAGGAAAACTTCATTCCCTGGTTCAGTAGCTATTGGACCCAGGAATGGCTGTCGATGAAAGTCAGCTGGTACACCCTCAGCGCCAAGGGCGAGCAGGATGCCTCGGTCAAGCGCCTGGCGACCTATCTGCTGGAGCAATACCAGAAACGCGTGCTGGCCCCGGTCGCGGTCGAGATTGATCCCGACCAGATCCTTGGCCTGGCAACGGCGTTCTACGTGGACATTCTTCAGGAAGAGCTACAGAAAATATCCCAGCGCCACGGCGTGCCGATGGCGCAACTCAACGGCCGCATCCAGAAAATCCCGGCCATCGCCCTGGGGCCGCCCCCCGCGCGTGACGCTTCGCTGTACCAGGTCGTGCAAACCCAACCGCTGAACACACTGCCGGCCTACGCGGCGCTGATTGACAAGATCCACAAGGCCGGCGGTGACAAGGGCGTTGATTCGACCGACACCGCCATGGCGCCCGTGGCCAAGCGCGCCAGTAAGCGAATGGAAGCTGAAATGGTCCCGCGCGGTGCCGCCAGTGCCGTGGCCGCGGCGGCGGGAAAACTCGCCGGGGGCTTGATTACCGTGGGCGTGGCGGGAATTCGCGCGTTGATTCAGGCCAGTGATCGGCCGGACAGCGAGGCGCTGATTCGCAGCAGCCTGGGCAACACATTCGACAAGGCCTGGATGAAAATGGTGCAGAACCCGACCACCGGTGTGATGGCGGGGACGTTGTACATGGCCAGTCAGATCGAGGGCAATCTGGCGGGGAGTGGCGAAGTACCGTCGGTCAGTTCGGGCAGCGGCGCTGTCGATTGGAGTCCGCCCCAACCGACTAACCCGCAGATCGACCCATAACCCAAGGAGAAACGACCATGTCCTACGTTGATGGCTTCCTCGCAGCCGTACCCACCGCCAATCGCGAAAAATTCAAGAAACACGCCGAAACCGCCGCAGCCATTTTCAAGGAAAGCGGCGCTCTGAGCCTCGCCGAGTGCTGGGGTGACGATGTGCCTGACGGCAAGGTGACGTCGTTTCCGATGGCGGTGAAACTCAAGGAAGACGAAACCGTCGTGTTTTCCTGGATCATCTGGCCGGACAAGGCGACCCGCGACGCCGGGATGGAAAAACTCATGAACGATCCGCGGATGCAGCCGGACGTCAATCCGATGCCGTTCGATGGTCAGCGCCTGGTGTTCGGCGGTTTTGAAATGATTGTGAAGGCTTGAATCTCAACCACGGGATCACTCCGACGCCGGGGTGATCCTGCAACTTTTTCGATGACGGATCTCGCTGTCCGTCGGTCGCTCCCTGACGAACTCGAAACGCGGCTCACCTTCGCTATAGTGAACCAGCCAGCCCCATTCCAGCTCTGACTCATCCTGACCCGGTTGCGGTGGCATGGCCCACCATGGCTCTTTGCTGATGATCTCTCGCATGGCCCCCTCCCGTAGATTCGGTTGGTTCAACTATAACGTGCATGTCAGGAGGTGCCAGGCGTGAGCGACGAAACCCCGGAGCCGGTCAAACGGCTGTTTTTCGCATTGGCTTGCCCGCCCGAGCAACGCAAGGCCATTGCCCAGTGGCGCAGCGCCCTTGGGTTGCGCACAGGACGCCCGGTGCCGGCGGAGAACTTTCACCTGACGCTGCTGTTTTTGGGCGCGGTGGAGGTGGCACAGATTGCACACATCTGCACGGCGGCAGCCAAGGTGCGTGTGCCGGGCACGGCGTTGCGGGTGGCGCTGGATCGGCTGGATGTCTGGCGCAGGGCAGGGGTGCTGGTCCTCGCGCCGGAGCAAGCGCCGCCGGAGTTGTTGCGGCTGGTGTATGCGCTGGAGCAGGCGGTGTTGCCGTTCGGTTTTGAAGAGGCGCCGAAGGAGTTCCGGCCACACCTGACGTTGATGCGTGACTATCGGGCGCCGGTGCCTGAATCGGCGACGCCGCCGGAGTTTTTTCTGCGGGCGGACCGGTTTGTGTTGTTCGAATCCCACAAGGGCCGTTATCGGGCGCTGGCCGAATGGCCGCTGGTTCCGGCATAAAAAAAGCGCCCGAGGAGGGCGCCAAATTCACCTGAACCGAGGAAGCCAGGTGAGGCCGTTCGTCAGAGAGGAGTGCAGCGGTGGTAAGGCGCTGCGTGAACGGAAAGCGGTAAGCGGCCAGCATCTATGTTGAATGTGATGGCCTCATCGCGGGCAAGCCCGCTCCCACAGGGATCGGCGTCGTACATAAATGGGTATTCACTACCGACCACTGTGGGAGCGGGCTTGCCCGCGATGGCGATTTCGGATTCAGCGACTATTTCCCGAGCTTTACCCGCGTCCAGCCGCGCGTCATCACCCGCTGAACCCCAATCGGCATGTCCGGAATCGCATACAACGTCGCCATCACGGCCAACGGCGGATACGACCCCGGATCATTGCGAATCGCTTCATCCACCAATGGCGTCGCCGCTGCGTTGGCGTTGCTGTAGCCGATGTTGTTGGTGATCTCGGCGATGATGTCCGGGCGCATCAGGAAGTTCATGAACAGGTAGGCGTTCTCGACGTTCGCCGCATCCCGCGGGATGGCGACCATGTCGTAGAAACTGCCGGCGCCTTCTTTCGGAATGCTGTAGTCGATCTTCACCTTGTCGCCCGCTTCCTGTGCGCGGGCCTTGGCTTGCAACACGTCGCCGGAGTAACCGACCGCCACGCAGATGTTGCCGTTGGCCAGGTCGGAGATGTACTTCGACGAATGGAAGTACGCCACGGACGGCCGGATCTTCATGAACAGCGCTTCCGCTTCGGCGATCTGCGCTTTGTCCTGCGAGTTCACCGGGTAGCCCAGATAGTGCAGGGCCGCGGGCAGCATCTCGGTGGGGGAATCCAGGAAACTGATGCCGCAGGCTTTCAGTTTTTCCGCGTTTTCCGGTTTGAACAGCAAGTCCCAGGAGTTGGTCGGGGCGTTGGCGCCGAGCACTTCCCTGACCTTCTGCGGGTTGAAACCAATGCCGATCGAACCCCACATGTACGGGAAGGCGTGACCGTTATCCGGGTCACTGGCAGAAGCATTTTTCAGCAGCACCGGGTTGAGGTTTTTCCAGTTCGGCAGCTTCGACTTGTCCAGTTCCTGATACACGCCGGCCTTGATCTGCTTGGCCAGGAAACTGTTGGACGGCACGACGATGTCGTAGCCGGATTTGCCCGCGAGCAGGCGTGCCTCAAGGGTTTCATTGCTGTCGAACACATCGTAGGTCACGCGGATGCCGGTCTCGTCTTCGAACTTCTTGACGGTGTCCGGCGCGATGTAATCCGACCAGTTGTAGACGCGCAGAACCTTGTCATTGGCCTGGGCAACCGTGGTGATCGCGCCCAATAAGGACAGTGTCAGCAGAGTCCTGCCAAACATTTTCATCGGTACAACTCCATTTCTTTTTTTATTCAAAATCACACAGCAAAACTGCAGCGAACATAAAACCTGTGCAGCAAACCCAAAACCTCCCCAGTAGACACAGAACCTGTGGAGTAAACACAAAACCTGTGGCGAGGGGATTTATCCCCGTTGGGTCGCGGAGCGGCCCCAAAACCTGAAACCGAGGTGTATCAGGTTCACCGAGTACACATGTTTACGACTGCTTCGCAGCCGAACGGTGATAAATCCCCTCTCTACAGGTTTTGTGTTCACTGCACAGGTCTTGTGTTCAATTACCTCTTCAACCACGACACTAAACCGTCGCTTCCACCATCTGCTTTTTCGGTTGCTGCCACGATTCGCTGGCGGTCTGGTCCATCGCTTCCTGGATCGCCCGTTTACGGGAGGCCTCGGCGCGGCGGCTGAAGTACCAGACCATGAACGTCACGATCGAAACGGCGAGCAGAATCAGGCTGGCCACGGCGTTGATCTCAGGCTTCACGCCAAGACGCACCGCCGAGAACACTTCCATCGGCAGGGTCGTCGAGCCCGGGCCGGAGACGAAGCTCGCCAACACCAGATCGTCGAGCGACAGGGCAAACGACATCATGCCGCCGGCCGCCAGTGACGGCGCGATCATCGGAATGGTGATCAGGAAAAACACCTTGAACGGCTTCGCCCCGAGGTCCATGGCCGCTTCTTCGATGGACAGGTCCAGCTCGCGAAGGCGGGCGGAAACGACCACCGCGACATAAGCGGCGCAGAACGTGGTGTGAGCGATCCAGATGGTGACGATGCCACGCTCCTTCGGCCAGCCGATCAGCTGCGCCATGGCCACGAACAGCAGCAACAACGACAGACCGGTGATCACTTCCGGCATCACCAACGGCGCGGTCACCAGACCGCCAAACAGCGTACGACCCTTGAAACGCGTCACGCGAGTCAGCACAAACGCTGCCAGTGTGCCCAACGCTACCGCCGCAATCGCGGTGTAGCAGGCGATTTCCAGCGAGCGCACCACCGAGCCCATCAGTTGGGTGTTGTCGAGCAAACCGGCGTACCACTTCAACGACCAGCCGCCCCACACCGTCACCAGTTTCGAGGCGTTGAACGAGTAGATGACCAGAATCAGCATCGGCAGGTAGATAAACGACAGGCCGAAAATCAGCATGAACTTTGAAAATCCGAAGCGTTTCATCCTCGTGCCTCCATCTCTTTGGCCTGACTACGGTTGAACAACAGGATCGGCACAATCAGGATCAACAGCATCACCACCGCCAGGGCAGACGCCACCGGCCAGTCACGGTTGTTGAAGAACTCTTGCCACAGCACCCGACCGATCATCAGGGTTTCCGGGCCGCCCAGCAGTTCCGGAATCACGAACTCACCGACCACCGGAATGAACACCAGCATGCAACCGGCGATGATCCCGTTCTTGGCCAGCGGCACGGTGATTTTCCAGAAATTGTTGAAGTTGCTCGAACCCAGGTCCGAAGCCGCTTCCAGCAAGCTCTGATCGTGCTTGACCAGGTTGGCGTACAACGGCAACACCATGAACGGCAGGTAGGCGTAAACCACGCCGATGTACACGGCCGTGTTGGTGTTGAGGATCTCGATCGGGTGATCGGTCAGCCCGGTCCACATCAAAAACCCGTTGAGCAAGCCGTTGTTGCTGAGGATGCCCATCCACGCATACACGCGGATCAGGATCGCGGTCCAGGTCGGCATCATGATCAACAGCAGCAAGACGTTTTGCGCTTCCTTGCTCGCTTTGGTGATCGCGTAGGCCATCGGAAAGCCGATCACCAGGCACATCAGCGTGCTGAAAAACGCGACCTTCAACGAGCCGAAGTAAGCCGAGATGTACAGCTCGTCTTCGGTCAGCAGCAGGTAGTTGCCGACGTTGAGGAACAGCTGGAATTTCTGTTCGGCGAAGGTGTAGATCTCGGAGTAAGGAGGAATGGCCAGCGCCGCTTCCGAGAAGCTGATCTTCATCACCAGGAAGAACGGCAACAGGAAAAACAGGCACAGCCACAGGAACGGAATCCCGATGACGAGCTTTCGACCACTCGGCATCAGCCGCATGAACCGCTGATTGAGTGTTTTCATGAGCGCAGTACCACGCCGCTGTCGTCTTCCCACCACACGTAGACCTTGTCGTTCCAGGTCGGACGCGCGCCACGGCGTTCGGCGTTGGCCATGAACGACTGCACGACTTTGCCGCCGGGCAATTCGACGTAGAACACCGAGTGACCACCGAGATAGGCGATGTCATGCACCTTGCCCTGGGACCAGTTGTAGCGGCTTTCGGGCTGGGTGGTGCTGACCAGCATTTTCTCGGGACGGATCGCGTAGGTGATCGACTTGTCCTGCACCGACGTGCTGACGCCGTGACCGACGTAGATCTTCTGTTCCAGATCCTTGCTGTGAATGATCGCGTGACCTTCGAGGTCTTCCACGACCGTGCCTTCGAAGGCGTTCGAGTTGCCGATGAATTCGCAGACCATGCGGCTCACCGGGGCTTCATAAATGTCGACCGGGCTGCCGATCTGGGCGATCCAGCCCAGGTGCATGATCGCGATGCGCTCGGCCATGGTCATGGCCTCTTCCTGGTCGTGGGTCACCATCACGCAGGTCACACCGACTCGCTCGATGATTTCCACCAGTTCCAGCTGCATCTGCGAGCGCAGTTTTTTATCCAGAGCGCCCATCGGTTCGTCGAGCAGCAACAGCTTAGGACGCTTGGCCAGGGAGCGGGCGAGGGCCACACGCTGACGCTGACCGCCGGACAACTGATGGGGTTTGCGTTTGGCGTATTGAGTCATGTGCACCAGGCGCAGCATCTCTTCCACACGGGCGTCGATTTCGCTGGCGGGCAAACGGTCCTGCTTGAGGCCGAAGGCAATGTTCTGCGCGACGGTCATGTGCGGGAACAGGGCGTACGACTGGAACATCATGTTGATCGGCCGTTCGTACGGCGGCATGTCGGTGATGTCCACGCCATCGAGCAGAATCCGCCCTTCGGTCGGGCGCTCGAAGCCGGCGAGCATGCGCAGCAGCGTCGATTTGCCGGAACCGGAACCGCCGAGCAGGGCGAAGATTTCCCCTTGATGAATCTCAAGCGAGACATCGTCCACCGCAGTGGTTTCGTCGAATTTCTTGGTGACGCGGTCGACTTTCACCAGCACCTTTTTCGGTGACGGGTGACCTTCAAGAGCCTTCCTGTAAATGCTGGAGGCGTTTGCCATGTGAAACTCCCAACAGGTTTCAGTCGTCGGGCCAACGCGGCCTGACTTAAGAGTTGATTGCACGCCCTGGGCTGTACGACGCCAGTCAATTCAACGGTGATCCCCTGTGGGAGCTAGCTGTGGCGAGGGGATTTATCCCCGTTGGGTGGCGAAGCCGCCCCAAAATCTTGGGCCTGCTTCGCAGTCCAGCGGGGATAAATCCCCTCGCCACAGTTCGGTCCCACAGGGGGAATTGCGTTTGATTCACTGGCATCGCCCGGCCTGGGCTTATTCGGCGCCGCCGTCCTGGCTGCCTGGGTCGTACTTGTTGTTATTGCAGTGTGTTGTTTTCGCGAGTCACGGACGTGCAAAGGCACGCCCGCCAAACTCGCGGGGGCAGTCAATTGGTTGTTTGGGTCAGCGGGTTTTACGCAGCGCGGCCCGTCGCCGGCATGCATCGCCGAACGCCTGGAAAATTTTCAAATAGGGCGGATTCGACAGCACCTGCCATTCCGGATGCCACTGCACACCGACGGCAAACGTCGGGCTGTGGTCCACCGAAATCGCCTCGATCAGACCGTCCGGCGCAATCGCTTCGGCGCGCAGGCCGGGCGCGAGGCGGTCGATGCCCTGGCTGTGAATTGAATTGACCCTGAACTCGGCCGGCAGCTCCAGTGCTTCGAACACACCTCCCGGTTGCACCGTCACCGCATGTGCCGGGGCATATTGCACCGCCAGCTCGGGACTGTCCGCTTCGCGGTGATCGAGCATGCCCGGCAGTTCATGCACCTTCTGGTGCAGGCTGCCGCCGAACGCCACGTTCATTTCCTGGAAGCCGCGGCAGATGCCGAGCACCGGAACGCCCGCCGCAATGGCTGCACGCAATAAAGGAAGGGTCGTGGCGTCCCGCGCCGGATCGTGATCCGTGCCGGGAGCGCTGGCCGGGCCTTGATAGTGGAAAGGCTCCACATTCGACGGCGAGCCGGTCAGCAACAGACCATCAAGGTGCGCGAGCACATCCTCGATTTCGGTCAGTTCGCCTAAGGAAGGAATGACCACAGGCAGCCCCAAAGCCGCGACGCTGACAGCACGCAAGTACTTGTCACCGCTGATGTGGTAGGGGTGCAGGCCAATCTGTTTGACGCACGCTGTAACACCGATCAATGGCTTGAATGCCATTTTTATCACCTCGAAGTTTCACACTTGAACGAGCTTTTCCGGAGCTTAGCCTTGTTGATTTTAATTAACAACTCTCATGTAAAAAATTCTAAACGCCGCACGTCCGATCGCTAGTCTTTGCGTGGGGTTCAAGGCTCATTTGGCACTATCGTGCCCATAAAAGGCCCGAAAATAAAGGATGAGAGGCTGGGTGTTCGCTATTGACTTCACTTTGCCGTTCGGGTTGACTGGGCTCGCAACAAGGTAGTGAACATAATAATTAACAGCTAATAGGTGCATCATGTCGGTCCCTCTGCGTACCGTTCAACTCAACGAAGCAAACGCATTCCTTAAGAAATATCCTGAGGTTTTGTACGTCGACCTTCTGATTGCGGATATGAACGGTGTGGTGCGCGGCAAGCGCATCGAACGCACCAGTCTTCATAAGGTTTACGAAAAAGGCATCAACCTCCCGGCGTCTCTGTTTGCCCTGGACATCAACGGTTCTACGGTGGAAAGCACCGGCCTGGGTCTGGACATCGGTGACTCGGATCGAATCTGCTACCCCATCCCGGGCACCCTGAGCATTGAGCCGTGGCAGAAGCGCCCAACCGCGCAATTGCTGATGACCATGCACGAACTCGAAGGTCAGCCGTTCTTCGCCGATCCGCGTGAAGTGCTGGCGAATGTGGTGCGCAAATTCGACGAGATGGGCCTTACCATCTGCGCGGCATTCGAGCTGGAGTTCTACCTGATCGACCAGGACAACGTGAACGGTCGGCCGCAGTCGCCGCGTTCGCCGGTATCGGGCAAACGTCCGGTGTCGACTCAGGTGTACCTGATCGACGATCTCGACGAATACGTCGATTGCCTGCAAGACATCCTCGAAGGCGCGAAAGAGCAGGGCATTCCTGCCGACGCCATCGTCAAGGAAAGCGCCCCGGCGCAATTCGAAGTGAACCTGCATCACGTCAATGACCCGATCAAGGCCTGCGACTACGCGGTGTTGCTCAAGCGTCTGGTGAAGAACATCGCCTACGACCACGAGATGGACACCACGTTTATGGCCAAGCCGTATCCGGGCCAGGCGGGCAACGGTTTGCACGTGCACATTTCGATTCTCGACAAAGAAGGCAACAACATCTTTGCCAGCGAGGATCCCGAGCAGAACGCCGCGCTGCGACACGCGATCGGCGGTGTGCTCGAGACCCTGCCGGCGCAGATGGCGTTCCTCTGCCCGAACGTCAACTCGTACCGCCGTTTCGGCGCGCAGTTCTACGTGCCGAACTCGCCGAGCTGGGGCATCGACAACCGCACTGTTGCGGTACGTGTGCCAACCGGTTCGCCGGACTCGGTGCGCATCGAACACCGCGTCGCCGGTGCGGATGCCAACCCGTACCTGCTGATGGCTTCGGTACTGGCCGGTATTCACCACGGCCTGACCAACCAGATCGAACCGGGTGCTCCGGTGGAAGGCAACAGCTACGAGCAAAACGAACAAAGCCTGCCGAACAACCTGCGCGATGCACTGCGCGAGCTGGACGACAGCGAAGTCATGGCCAAATACATCGACCCGCTGTACATCGACGTGTTCGTGGCGTGCAAGGAAAGCGAGCTGGCCGAGTTCGAGAACTCCATCTCGGACCTTGAGTACAACTGGTACCTGCACACCGTTTGATTGTTCCAAGTGGTGTTCGCATTTTCTGCGTACACCACCCATCAAATGTGGGAGCGGGCTTGCTCGCGAAAGCGGTGGATCAGTCAGCACTGATGTTGCCTGACACACCGCTTTCGCGAGCAAGCCCGCTCCCACAGGGACCGCATTTCAATTTTGAATTGATGGGCATTCACCCAACGACCACCTATTCCTCTGCGTCGAGTCACAACCATGACAAACACTCGCAGCGACTGGGAACAACGCTTCCAGTCCCTGACCATCGAAAGCCGCGCCTTCATCGATGGCCAATACCGCGCCGCACTCAGCGGTGACACCTTCGAATGCATCAGCCCGGTCGACGGTCGCTTCCTGGCCAACGTCGCCAGCACCGACGAAGCCGATGCCAACGAAGCCGTGGCCGTCGCGCGCCGCACCTTCGAATCCGGCATCTGGGCGCGGTTGGCGCCAGTGGAGCGCAAGCGCATCCTGATCCGCTTCGCCGACCTGATCCTGGCCAACCAGCAAGAACTCGCCCTGCTCGAAACCCTCGACATGGGCAAACCGATCAGCGACTCGATGAATGTCGACATCCCGGCGACCGCCAACGCGATCCGCTGGAGCGCCGAAGCCATCGACAAGATCTACGACGAAGTCGCCGCCACCCCGCACGACCAACTCGGCCTCATCACCCGAGAACCTGCCGGTGTCGTCGCCGCCATCGTGCCGTGGAACTTCCCGTTGATCATGGCCAGCTGGAAGTTCGCCCCGGCCCTCGCAGCGGGCAACTCGTTCATCCTGAAGCCTTCGGAAAAGTCGCCACTGACCGCGATCCGCATCGCTCAACTGGCGCTGGACGCCGGCATTCCGAAAGGCGTGTTCAACGTCCTGCCGGGCTACGGCCACACCGTCGGCAAGGCGCTGGCGTTGCACATGGACGTCGACGTGCTGGCCTTCACCGGCTCGACCGCGATTGCCAAGCAACTGCTGATCTACGCCGGCCAAAGCAACATGAAACGCGTCTGGCTCGAAGCAGGGGGGAAGAGCCCGAACGTGGTGTTCGCCGACGCGCCGGACCTGCGCGCGGCCGCGCAAGCAGCGGCCAGCGGGATTGCCTTCAACCAGGGCGAAGTCTGCACCGCCGGTTCGCGATTGCTGGTGGAGCGCTCGATTCGCGAGCAATTCATTCCGCTGCTGGTGGAAGCGCTGCAAGCCTGGAAACCGGGACATGCGCTGGACCCGGAAACCACCGTCGGCGCGGTCGTTGATCAGCGTCAACTGGACAACGTGCTGCGCTACATCCAGGTCGGCAAAGACCAGGGCGCGCAACTGATCGCGGGCGGCAGCCGCACCCTCGAAGCCACCGGTGGCCTGTACGTGGAACCGGCGATTTTCGACGGCGTGACCAACGCCATGACCATCGCCCGTGAAGAAATCTTCGGCCCGGTGCTGTCGCTGATCACCTTCGATACCGAGGAAGAGGCCCTGGCCATCGCCAACGACAGCATCTTCGGCCTGGCCGCCGGCGTCTGGACCAGCAACCTGAGCAAGGCCCACACCTTCGCCCGCGGCTTGCGCGCCGGCAGCGTCTGGGTCAACCAGTACGACGGCGGCGACATGACCGCGCCGTTCGGCGGGTACAAGCAGTCGGGTAACGGTCGGGACAAATCGCTGCACGCGTTCGACAAATACACCGAACTCAAAGCGACCTGGATCAAGCTCTGACACTTCTACAACGGCGGTCGCCAGCACGTGCTGGCGGCCATCGGAGAAACGTATGAAACAAACGACACATGTAAACAGCTACTACGCCGCCACCCGCAACTTCACTGGCGATTTCCCGGTGCTGGAACAAGCAGTGGACTGCGACGTCTGCATCATCGGCGCCGGCTACACCGGTCTGTCCTCGGCGCTGTTCCTCGCCGAAGCCGGCTACAGCGTGACCGTGCTCGAAGCCGCCAAAGTCGGTTTCGGCGCCAGCGGTCGCAACGGCGGCCAACTGGTCAACTCCTACAGCCGCGACGTCGATGTCATCGAAGAACGCTACGGTGACAAGACCGCCGAAGTGCTTGGCAGCATGATCTTCGAAGGCGCCGACATCATTCGTCAGCGCATACAGCACTACGACATCCAGTGCGACTACAAGCCGGGCGGCATCTTCGCCGCGCTGAACAAAAAGCAACTCAAAGGCCTGGCCGAGCAGAAAAGCAGCTGGGAACGCTACGGCAACAAGAACCTGAAAATGCTCGACGCCGCCGACATCAAGCGCGAAGTCGGTTGCGACAATTACGTCGGCGGCCTGCTCGACATGCAGGGCGGCCACATCCATCCGCTGAACCTGGCCCTCGGCGAAGCCTCGGCCATCATCGGCCTGGGCGGCAAAATCTACGAACAATCGGCGGCGGTGGAAATCACCTACGGCGAACCGATCACCGTGCGCACCGCCAAAGGCCTGGTCCGCGCCAAATACCTGCTGATCGCCGGCAACGCCTACCTGCCGCAGGGCCTCGACAATCGCGTGACCAGCAAAAGCATGCCGTGCGGCTCGCAAATCGTCGTCACCGAACCGTTGTCCGAGAAGGTTGCGCGCAGCCTGATCAAAAACAACTACTGCGTCGAAGACTGCAACTACCTGCTCGACTACTACCGCCTCACCGCCGACAACCGCCTGCTCTACGGCGGTGGCGTGGTCTATGGCGCCCGTGAACCGGACGACATCGAGCAACTGATCAAACCGAAAATCCTCAAGACCTTCCCGCAACTGAAGGACGTGAAGATCGACTACCGCTGGACCGGCAACTTCCTGCTGACCATGTCCCGCATGCCGCAGTTCGGCCGCATCGAAAAGAATGCCTACTACATGCAAGGCTACAGCGGCCACGGCGTCACCTGCTCACACCTGGCCGGCAAACTCATCTCGGAAATGATCCGCGGCGACGCCGAACGCTTCGACGCGTTCGCATCCTTGCCGCACATGCCAATGATTGGCGGCCGCACCTTCCAGGCCCCACTCACCGCCATGGGCGCCGCGTACTACGCGCTGCGCGATCGGTTCGGTATCTAAGCCCAACGCAAATACCTGTAGGAGCAGAGATTGCTCGCGAAGACGGCAGCACATTCAACATTAATGTCGCCTGACACATCGCCTTCGCGAGCAAGCTCAGCTCCTACATTGGATCCATGGCAGGCACAAAATGTACGTGCAGCAGAGGTCAAAAACTGTGGGAGCGAGCCTGCTCGCGATGACGCCATCCGGTTCACCATCAATGCCAACTGACCCACCACCATCACCAATAACCATGCGCCTACAGCAACACCACCAAACGTGATTTAATACCCGCCTTTCACAATTCCGGGACAGGGAAGCGGTACTTTCGCGGCCAAAAGTCGCCCGCCATCCACCCCCATAACCCTTAAGTATTTCTCGCATAAGGCTGTCATGGACACGGGCTCACGACTCAAACTAGTACGCGAAAGCTACAAACTCTCCCAGCGCGAGCTGGCCCGGCGTAGCGGCGTCACCAATGCCACCATCTCCCTGATCGAACAGAATCGCGTCAGTCCTTCCGTCAGCTCCCTGAAAAAACTGCTCGAAGGCATTCCCATGTCTTTGGCGGATTTCTTTACCTTCGATCAGCCGCCGCGTGAGCATCAATACGTGTTCCGCGCCAATGAACAGCCGGATCTTGGGCGTCATGGGCTGCGGTTGCTGTTGATTGGCGCTTCGGTGCCGAGCCGGCAGATGCGTTTGTTGCGCGAGCAATACGCGCCGGGGGCGAGTTCGGGGGAAGAACCGATTGTGCATTCGGAAGGGGAGGAGTGTGGGCTGGTTACGCGGGGGACGGTTGAGTTGACGGTTGATGGGCAGATTAGTGTGTTGAATGCCGGGGATGGCTACTACTTCCCGACAACGCTGCCGCACAAGTTTCGCAATATTGGCCAGGATGAAGCGGAAATCATCAGCGCCAACACTCCGGCAAATTTCTGATTCCTCCGGAATTTGAATGCAATCCCAGAATGGATCGTGTGCGTATGGATGCTCGAACGTTTCGCTACTACCTTTGGGCATGGCCGATGGTCTTTGCCAGTTCAGGTTTTTACTCCTTGATAGTGGTAGCGGGGCTGAAGCAGATTTTTGGTGTGGGTGACGCGTATCTCAAGGCGGTGGGACTTGCCTCTTTCGTGGTCTTTTGCATTTTCGGCGTGTGTTACCTGGCGCCGAGGTTGAAACGGATTGAGTTCGGCGAAGAGGAGCGGTACACGAGTGTGTGGGGTTCGAGGATAGGGATTATCGTCGGGGCTTCGATTGGGACCGTTCTCAGTGTTCCGGTCATTGATAAAATCGGGTTTTTGAGTGACCTGCCGCGGTGGCTCGCGGTGAGTACGTTGTTTGTTGTCTTCGCAATGGCGGTCTTTGTTTTCAGCCACTATGTCTGGAAGCCCGGTCGCAGACATTGATTAGCCGTGACCGTACACACTCTGCCAAGTAAATGGACTTAACCTCATGACCACGCCACGCATCCGCCCCCTTGCACTCTGTGTCTTCCACCACGATGGCAAGATACTGGTCAACGAAGCTCGCGACCCCATCACTGAACAGCCATTCTTTCGTCCGATCGGTGGCGGTATCGAATTCGGCGAAACCAGTGCACAAGCCGTCGTGCGAGAGGTGCAGGAAGAGCTCGGTTTGCCCATCACCGATGTTTGCTTGCTTGGCACTCTTGAAAGCCTCTTTATGTATAACGGCACACCAGGGCACGAAATCGTGCAGGTCTACGATGCGAGGTTTGTGGATGCCAGCGTCTATGCGTTGCCGTATTTGAACGGTCAAGAAAGCGATGGCGCAGCTTTCGTCGCGAAGTGGCTTCCGTGGGCAGGTTTTACTGAGGACGCGCCGCTGGTTCCTGATGGGCTTCACGAATTGCTAAAGAAAGTCGCAATATCGGGTTGATGTCCGTTACCAACTACCTCGGACAATCAGCATAAGGCGTTATCGGAACTATAAAAAATCCGATGCCCATTCAGGCATCGGATTTTTGTCATTCGCTCACGGGCTTGCAATGAAGTTTGGCTGACTGGGGTGGCAGATCCATTTGAATAAATAGATCTGCCACCCTTTTTTGTCGAAACTGGCAACAACGAGACGGTTCAGGCTGGGACAGGTTTGGTAGCAGCTTTGGACGTCGGTTTGCCAGCAGTAGGCCGGGCCGCGGATTTTCCTGGCGCAGGTCAGGGCTTGCCTGGGGCTGCGACTGGCGCCGCTATCGGGCGTACGGTGAGTTCCAGACCACTCGCTGTCATCAGCTTCCTGATTGTCTCAAAGCGCGTTTTCGTTCCGCCTTTAAGCACCTTATAAAGGCTTTCGCGGTTGACCCCTGCTGCCTGGGCGACTTTGTTTACGCCAATAGCTTTTGCAACCTCACCCAGCGCATGAACCAGCGCCGTGTCACCTGCCTTCATGCTTTCAGCAATGTAAGCAGCCATTATTTCCGGGCTGTCGAGGAAGCGGGAGGCTTCGTGACGTGGTGGTTGCGCGAGTATCGACAATGCGAATGTGCGCAATGAGTGTGAGAGCTATAAACGTTGAATCAGCTAAAAGAGTGATAGATCTATTTGAGTTAATTAGACCTGTCACCCTTTTTTTCAAATTTAGTTCCTCGGTATGCATTATGAAGCGAGAAGAGAAGGTTTAAAGATGGCATAAGGGGATTTGAGAGGTTTTTATCAAATGTGCGTAAGCCCTACCTCCTTCCAGAACGCCTTGCCGCCGTTAGGTCCATCAAAGTGCGTTAGTATTGCTAGTCTAATTAATTGAGGGGGCCAGCTACGACGGATAAAAAAAGTATATCTATAGTCATGCCACGTGCCATCCTGCCACATAGCATCTGGTGAAGGAAGATAATGTGAAAAGCCTCCATGCATGACTTTAATACCTAGATTGGCTCTATAATAAGAGCCATGAGGGCCAGACATGCAGTACTCGGTGGTTTGAATATACACATTTGTGTCGGTGTATCCATAATGGCCTTTCATATGCGATTCAAATCTTATATCAGTTTCACCTCTTGCGTGCATCCAAAAATCGCTCCAGATGATATTTTCTATACCATCAGATAGGCCTTCTTGACCGTCATTATGTGAGCCGTCTTGCAATTGTTTTTCTGGATCAATTGGTTGGTTCATGTGATCACCAGTCGAGGATTTTGTTGGTTATTAGTGCTTTATTTGTCGGTATCTGCGAGCTTTAAAATTAATCCACAACCATAATAGGTACCGAAAATGGATTGATCTACTGTCATAACTGACAGGTTTATAGTTTGATTTCGACTGGCCTGATACGTCTATGCAAACCTTTGGTTATATTTCCTTTTTTATGCCCTAATCACCGGTCGAGCATTCTGGTGGGGGTCGGGATCTTTAGGGAAAAAAGCGCTTACTAACAGGGGGTATAAAACAGTATTCCTTATTTTGATCTTTATTCTTTGTGCCTTTTAAACCAATGTCCCGGTAAATCGGGTCATTGGTTTCTTCGTTTGAACAGGTAGTGTTCCCGGTCACCTTGGCGACACTATTGTTGTGGGTGGTCACGATTCTTTATTGGACGCTTTCGCGTTTGATGTGACAAGGCTGAATGCCACTGTTTCGGGCTTGTCACGGTGATTAGGGGTGTGTGAAGACCACTTAGGAGTGGGGTGCAGGTTTTGGGGCCACTTCGTAGCCATACGGGGATAAATCCCCTCACCATAAAGGGTGAATTCCTACGAAATGATGTTCGCCGTACCTGCAATGCAGAGACGGGCCATGGCGGGTGTAACAGCATCGATAACCATGACCAGTGCTTATTGTGCGAAGCCAAAACGGTAGCGGTGGTTGCGCGAGTATCGACAATGCGAATGTGCGCAATGAGTGTGAGAGCTATAAACGTTAAATCAGCTAAAAGGGTGATAAATCTGTTTGAGTTAATTAGACCTGTCACCCTTTTTTCAGATTTAGTTCCTCGGTATGCATTATGAAGCGAGAAGAGAAGGTTTAAAGATGGCATAAGGGGACTTGAGAGGTTTTTATCAAATGTGCGTAAGCCCTACCTCCTTCCAGAACGCCTTGCCGCCGTTAGGTCCATCAAAGTGCGTTAGTATTGCTAGTCTAATTAATTGAGGGGACCAGCTACGACGGCACCAAAAATAATGTTCATAGTTATGCCACGCGCGATTCTGCCACATGGCATCTGGTGAAGGAAGATAAAATGAATAGCTTCCATGCATGACTTTAATACCTAGATTGGCTCTATAATAAGAGCCATGAGGGCCAAGCATGCAGTACTCGGTGGTTTGAATATACACATTTGTGTCGTTGTATCCATAACGGCCTTTCATATGCGATTCAAATCTTATATCAGTTTCACCTCTTGCGTGCATCCAAAAATCGCTCCAGATGATATTTTCTATACCATCAGATAGGCCTTCTTGACCGTCATTATGTGAGCCGTCTTGCAATTGTTTTTCTGGATCAATTGGTTGGTTCATGTGATCACCAGTCGAGGATTTTGTTGGTTATTAGTGCTTTATTTGTCGGTATCTGCGAGCTTTAAAATTAATCCACAACCATAATAGGTACCGAAAATGGATTGATCTACTGTCATAACTGACAGGTTTATAGTTTGATTTCGACTGGCCTGATACGTCTATGCAAACCTTTGGTTATATTTCCTTTTTTATGCCCTAATCACCGGTCGAGCATTCTGGTGGGGGTCGGGATCTTTAGGGAAAAAAGCGCTTACTAACAGGGGGTATAAAACAGTATTCCTTATTTTGATTTTTATTCTTTGTGCCTTTTAAACAGGCAGTGTTCCCCGGTCACTTTGGCGACACTATTGTTGTGGGTTGGTCACGATTCTTTATTGGACGTTTCAAACCCACGCTGCTCAATCACCCGGAACACATCCCCTACATCCCGGAGCAGGATCAAGGCGATGTTGGTGACGGTGTTGATGTCGTTTTCGGCGTAGTCCGGCAGGCTGGTGCAGGCCATGAGGTTGAGGTATTTGAGGACGGCGTTGAGGCGTTCGCTGACGCAGTTGTGCAGTTCGCGGATGGGGGCGTCGCTGTCGATGAGGAGGACGGGGTAGTCGGTGGCGAATTGGGACATGGGGGTGAAGCGGTGCGGCGGATGCTGAGTGTTCATGGATGTAGTCCGGAAAAGATGAATCAAAATTGCCATTACTGGTTCACCGACGAAGGTCGGCTACGCGGGTCTGGCGGTCTTTGGTGTCTCCTCTTTTGGGCTGCGAATCCCGGTCACCGACAATGGCGGCGACGGAGGAAACTATAAGCGGCGATTTTGATGCTCACAACCGGGCTGTAGGACGCTTTCGCGGTTGTTGCGGCAAGGCTGAATGCCACTGTTTTAGGGCTTCTCGCGGTACTTCGGGCCGTGTGGAGGGCCTTGGGAAATGGTGTGCAGGGTTTGGGGCCGCTTCGCAGCCCAACGGGGATAAATCCCCTCACCACAAAGGGGGAATTCCTACACGTATTTCGGACGTCAGGTTTGAAAGTCGAGTGGCTAGAAATGACAAAGCCCCAATCATTGGGGCTTTGTCATTTCAAACTGTGGTGTTTTCCAATCGCTATCGCGGATCCCCCGACATCATTGTCTAGCCTGCGGCGAATGCGGATTGGGATCGGTGTGTTTCGGGCCGGCCACTGCCCACGCGATCAATCCGAACAGCGGCACAAACACGATCACCACCATCCATACGAGTTTGTTGCTGGATTTGCCTTCGGCTTTGCGCACTTTGTTGATTGCCCATAGCTCAACCAGCACAAGAATGGCGGCGAGTACGATCCAGATGGTTTCGGTTTGCATAGATTGCCCTCCTGATGGTCTTTCAGTTAGGTGGGCAGGGGGCAGTGGGGTTCATTTAATTTTGAGGTTTTATGGAGGAGGCAGGCGGACGCACGTTCGCGCCCGTCTGTGATTCCTCCCTGCCGCTTGGCCAATCACTTCGCCTTCCCAGAGGGCATCCCGACACGTCCAGGCTGGCTCAACTCTTCACCTCCTGGTTCCTGCCGTAGACATCTTCCAGACGCTTGATATCGTCCTCGCCCAGGTAGCTGCCGGTCTGCACTTCGATGACTTCCAACGGGATTTTTCCGGGGTTGGCCAAGCGATGTACCGAGGCGATCGGGAGGTAGGTGGACTGGTTTTCAGTGAGCAGGAAGACTTTGTCGTTGCACGTCACCTGGGCGGTGCCGGAGACCACGATCCAGTGTTCGGCGCGGTGGTGATGCATTTGCAGGGACAGTTGCGCGCCGGGTTTCACGGTGATGTGCTTGACCTGGTGGCGGATGCCGTTGTCCACCGAATGGTAGCTGCCCCAGGGACGATACACCGCGCAGTTGTTCTGGGTTTCCGAGCGGTGTTGGGCGTCGAGCGCATTCACCAGTTTTTTCACGTCTTGCACGGTGTCGCGGTGCGCGACCATCAGTGCATCCTCGGTTTCTATCACGACCAGATTGTCCACCCCGAGCAGGGTCACCAGCTTGCTATTGCCATGCACGTAGCAACTGCGGCTGTTGTAGCTGATGACATCGCCCTTGAGCACATTTCCATCGGCGTCCTTGTCGTGCACATCCCACAGCGAAGACCAGCAACCGACATCACTCCAGCCAGCGCTGAGCGGGACAACCCAGGCGCGGTTGGTGTGCTCCATCACCGCATAGTCGATGGAGTTGTCCGGGCAGCATTCGAAGGTGGCCCGATCGATGCTGGTCACGCCCTCGCTGCAGCGGCTGCGTTCCAGGGCCAGCACGCAGTTCTCGTAAATGTCCGGTTCGTGCGTGCGCAGCTCGTCGAGGTAGCGGCTGGCACGGAACAGGAACATGCCGCTGTTCCAGAAGTATTCGCCGGAGCGGACAAATTCGGCGGCGGTTTGCGCGTCGGGTTTCTCGATGAATTTTTCGACCTTGAACGCATTGGCGCCCGCATCACCGCAGTCGGCCTTGATATACCCGAAGCCGGTTTCCGGACGCATCGCCGGAATGCCGAACAGCACGAGGTTGCCTTTCAGCGCTTCTTCCTGCGCGTTTTTCAGTGTGGCACCCAAGGCGGTAACGTCGCTGATCACATGGTCGGCCGGCAGGACCAGCATGAGTTCGTCGCGGCCCTCGGCAATCAGCTTGAGGGCCGCCAGCGCCACGGCCGGTGCGGTGTTGCGGCCGAAGGGTTCGAGCAGGATCGCTTGCGGCGTGCAGCCGATGGCGGCGAGTTGTTCATTGACGATAAAGCGGTGTTCCTCGTTACAGACCACGATCGGCTTGCCGATGCCATCGAACGACAGGCGCTGCAGGGTTTGCTGGAACAGCGATCCTTCGCCGGCCAGACTCAGGAACTGCTTGGGAAACAACTTGCGCGACAGCGGCCACAACCGCGAACCGCTGCCGCCGGACAGAATGACTGGAATCATTTCTCTTACCTCCCGCACCTTCATCACTCGATATGAAGGCGCTTCGCATTGCGAAGGACTGCCTTCGATTATTTGAAACACAAGCTCGATTCTGAACGGCCTCACCGGGTATCCGGAGCGTGTCGGCCGATGCCTTTATTCTTTCTGGTCAGCAAAGAGCTGGGTGATGTCGCCGCCGAGGCGATAGTTTTTCATCGGTTCGACCGATTGGCGCCAGCGGTTGGTTTCCGCCGAGCAGTCGTACAGCGCGCAGTAAGGTTCCAGCCAGGCAAACTTGCCATCCTCGTTGAGATCCTCAAGTGCCTGCTTGTGGCCGGTCTTGCGTTCAAACAAGCCAGGGTCCTTGATCCCTTCCTCTACGCGCGCTGCCAGACGCCGCATGGCGCCGTTGTTTTCTTCGCGCAGGTCGACGCCGTTGGCTTGGGCGAAGGAGGCGATCATCATCAGCGGCCCCATCGCGTAGTTGTGGTAAGCCAGTGCGCGGGTGTCGCGGCCCAGTTCGTTGGGCAGATAGCCGTCTGCATTGACCTGGGAAGCGCCGATGCGGAACTGCGATACCGACCAGTCGAACAGGTCGCGCCGATCCACCACGACAGAGGCCGCCATGACGGACCACGCCGCCCAATACTGGTGATTGTTGAGCCGGTCCAGCGGCTGGTCGCGCCAATCGAGCACTACCTGTTCGGCCACCTTGCCGATCCAGGCTTCGATCGGCCGGGTCTGCGCCTCGCGGCCCTTCAATGGTTGGGAGCGCGAAAACTTGAGCCGCAGATACGCCGAAGAAATACTGCCCAGCGCCCATTTGCGCATCGACTTGCCGGTATGGGTGTAGGTGGTGCTCAGCAGCGCCTGCGCCTTGGCCCATTCGCCCAGCCAGCTCAGGGTGCAGTCCACATGTCCGGCGCGACCTTGGCGTAAATAGGCGGCGACCTGTTTGTTGACGCCTTTTTCCAGTTCGTTGATATCGCCCGACATTTCCTTGTAGCGTTTGTTGGATTCGGCGTTGAGCTGATCCCGTGCCTTGCCCGATCCTTCGTATTTGCTGGGGATCAACAGGTCACCGGTATAGGGTTTGGGTGTCGCCGGGCAGCTCGGCGCGTCGCCTTTCTTGTCCACGGCCGGCGCGTAATAGCCCTGCGGCGGACGAAGTTGAGCCGCCGCCTGTACCATCGGCCCCATCAGCATGAAGGCCACGCCAATGGCGGCCCAGTGTGCCTGTCGCATCAGTTGTCCTCCGTCTGCGCGGTGCGCAGGGACGGTGCCGCGGTGATGGCGGGTTTGACACACAGGCGGGTCGAGACCGACGTGGCGTTCATTCCCGGTGGAGGCTGCACGTCCATGGACAGAAAGGTCTGATCGCCCCAGTCGCCGTCGCCGCGCAGCTCGAAGGCGAAGCGGCCCTGGGTATTGACCGTCGGCGAGCGGCTCAGGCTGATGTTTTCCTGGCGGCCGTTCATGTAGGTCAGGGTCGCGTTCATGATGTGTACGTCGGGATCGTCGAACTTGAGGTCGACCTGATAGCGACTGCCCTTGATCGGATACACATTGCCGCCACCACCGTTGAACAACACCTGGTTGCGCCCGCCGTGCAGGGTCGTCTGGCTTCTGAGCAGCGGCGTCTGGTTTTCGCAGCCATCGCTCAGCGCCGCCATCGTCTGCCGGGAGAAGCTGGATTTAGCGAGGCTGTCGAGATTATCGGTTTCCCACACCAGCACCGCCGGCGGGTCTTTCTGGAAGTCGTCGCCGAGCAGGTAGGCGATCAACGAATCATCGTAGCCACCGCCCGGCACGCTGAAGTTGCGCACCGGAGTCTGCAGATACTGTTCGAGGAAACCGGCAAAGTTGAACACTTCGCCGCTGGCGCTGGTACCGATCAAGGCGACCTTGGCGGGGCCTTTGGCGGTACCTTCAGCCCGGGTTTGATAACGGGTGACATATTGCGCCGCATAGCCGTTGCCGCAGATTTGCGCGGCGGCTTTTTGCAACGTACCCGAGCGACCCAACAGGCCCGCCGTCTGGCTGGTGAAGGTCTGGTGCGGCAACCCCTTGAGCACATCGTTGCCCTTGAGCGTCTGCGCTACCAACTGGGCACTGCGATCGGCGCCATAGGGCGTCCAGTTGTGGTCGCCCTTGAAGTAGAAGGGTTGCCCGGCGGGCTGGGGCGCACCCAGAACGTCGCTGAAGTCGGCGACCTGAATGCCCAGATCGCGCACCCGGTCCAGCGTTTGCAGGTAGTTCTGCCGGGCGCTAGCCTGATCGAAACTGGCCAGTTCCATCGGTGTCAGGCGGTCGGCGTGCAGCAAGCCGCGGCTGGGCGGCATCACCAGCACCAGTTCGACCCCGCGTTGGGCGAGCCCGTCGCGCAGGCGTTTCAGGGCTCTGTAACCGCTTTCATCGAGACCGAAGTCGGTGCGGAAATCGCTACGGGTGCGGAAGAGCCACTGCTCCTTGGCCTCCACCAGGGTCGCGTAATTTTTCAGTTCCGGTGGTTCGTAAAATGTCGCCTGTGCCGCTTGTGGGCACAGCTGGCAGCACGCCTCGGCCGTATACTGTGGCAGCGCCTGTGCCCACGCCGGCACCGACAGCAGGCACAAAGCGGCAAATCCATGAAGGGTGTTCATCGGCAGGCTCCTCACAGTGTGGCGGGCAGGATCAACGCGGCGGCACGGCGGCGCAGGAGGATGTCCATCAAGTCGCCCTGGACGTCCCCCAGCAAGCCGGTGAAGGCCAGGCCGTCCTGTTTCTGTGGCGCCAGAAAGGTCAGGTCATAGAGTTCCAGGCGCGAGGGTGAAAACACGGCGATGGGGCTGGAACCGTTGCCGATCAGCTTGCCGCCGACCACGGTGAGCGAGAGCTTTTCTTCGTAGGGGTCTTCCTTCAGGTCGCGGTCGCTGCCGCGCAAATCCTTGGTGTGGCCGTAGATCCCGGTCAGGGCATTGGCCATCAGCTCGTTTTCATAAAGCCGCACGCCGGTGCTGTTGCGCACGCGGATCCCGTGCCGGTCATTGTCGGCCGCGCGGTTGCGCCACATCAGGTTATTGCCGCTCTCATACAAGGTGATGCCGTCGGAGCGGTTTTTGTAGGTTTCGTTGTAGGCCAGCAGGTTATTGACACTGGAACGGTCCAGGACAATGCCGGAAAGCTGGTTGTTGTAGGTGCGGTTGTAGATGATCCAGCTGTCGTTGACCTCGCGCGAGAGGATGATGCCGTGCTTCTTGTGGGTATCGAAGACATCGTTATGGGCAATGATCAGCCGGCGCGATCGGTCGTGCGGGTCGATGCCATACACGATGTTTGCGCGATAGGTGTTGCGCAGAATCACCACGTCGTCGGCCTCGTAGCAATAGAAGCCGAAATAGTTGTCGATGAACTGCGAATTGATCAGCCAGCCGGTCGGCTTTTTGCGCTTCATCTTCGGCGCCATGCTCGGGCTGTACTGGGAAATACTCACCCCATAACTCTTGCTCTCGGTGTAGCCGAAGCTGGTGATGGTGCTGTTGACGATATAGGTCTCGGTGCCGCCCCAGGAGATCAGGAAGGGCCGGAACGCATCGTCTTTTTTGAACCAGGCCGGGCTGTCGTCTTTCTCGCTCCAGGCGGTAACTTTGGTATCGGTAATGAACAGCTTGCCGTCATTGACCAGGAAGGAACCGCCGTCCTGGGACAAGCGCAGTTCCTTGACCGACTTGTCGATATGCAGGGTTGCACCGGGACGAACGACGATCGGCAAGCGCGCCAGAAACACCCCCGGCGCGGTTTCGCGCAAGGCACTCTGCGGCAGGCTGCGGGCCAGTTGCGTCAGGCTCATGTAGCCACGGTCGATGAAGATCGCCACGGGCATTTGCTTCTGGCGCACCACCCATTCCTTGAAGCGATCTTCTCCGCCGATGAACTCGTCGAGCGCGTTTTCCTTGAGCATTGGCTGGATCAAGGCACGGCCGGCGGGCTTGTAGGCAATCTTCGCCGCGACGGCCTCGGCCGTATAGCCGGACAGGTCGGGCATTTTCGGCTCTTTGATCAGCAACGGCTTTCCTGGCGCCTCGCTGATGGTGTAGTGCGGTATCAGGATGTCACCCGCCGCATTGGCACCTGCTGTCTGCATCAACAGCATCGCGGCGAGCAACAGTCCTATCTTGACGACACGGTCCATAAGTCTCACTCATCAAAAACGCAAACGGGGGTGATTCAGTGGGTCGTTGCCCACGGCGGCATCACCGTGGGCAACGAGCTGTTTCTAGATTTTCCAGACAAAATCAATGAACGCCCGATGCATGCTCGAGTCGGTGTCATTGGCGTAGGCGTCACCCGGGAAGAACACGCCCAGGCGCAAGCGGATCAGCGCCGACGGTTCGTCGACCCAATCGACCATGCTCGCGGGCAACAGGCCTTGCTTGAAGTACTTGGTCATGACCAGATCGACTTCCTGGCCCAGGTCCTTCTCGCCGTCCACCAGTGCCGCATTGACGATCCCGTCGTCGCCGGTTTGCTCCTCGTCGTCGACCCGCCAGAAGCGGTGGTAGACAAGGCTGGCGTCGTAGTCCTCGCGCATCTGCCAGGAGCCGAACAGCGTCGCGGTCTGGAGGTTGCTCAGTTCACCGCGGAAGGCTTCACCGAAGCGGTGTACGCGCGAGCGTGTGCCGGTGAAGTTGGAGCGGTTGCTCTCCAGGCCGGTTTGCTGGTACTGGTTTTCCTGGTCGTGACCACCGCCGTCGCCGCGGGCGGCGGCAGCACCGACACGCCAGCTCTCATCGATGTTCCAGCGCAAGCCCAGGTCCGCGGCCCAGGCGTTGACGTCGCCACTGGTGTGGCCCGTCGCTATTCGATCGCCGACGGGGTCGATGACGCTGGTGAGGTTGTCGCGATCACCGGTCAGCCAGGTGGCGCTGGCCCAGTAATTGAGCGGCATCGTCGAACGATAGTTGTAGCCGTCACCATTGGCTTCGAGACCGACCCAGGTCAGGCTGCCGGTGTTGGTCTTGTCCAGAGTATCGACCTGCTCGCCAGGGTCGGGCAGGCTGCCGCTGTCCTCTGAGTGATGGACACGCAGGCCTACCCAGTTATTGGGTGTCCATTGTGTCGAGATGTCGGCGAAGACGTGGGAACGGTCTTCATCTTCAGGCGCCAGGTCGTCGAAATCGGTGCGATAGTCGGAAAAGCGTTGGGCGGCGCCGATGTGGGTGCGCAGCAGCGTGGTTTCGAAGGTCCAGTTGAGCGCTTCGATGTTGGTGTCCATCCACTGGCCACTGTCCTCACGCAGACGTTGGCGCCCCAGGCGCAGATGCTCGCCCGGATAGGCGGTGATGCCTTGATAATCAACCCAGAACTCGCGCAGCGCCAGGTAGCTGTCATCCGCTTCACGGGTGTTGTTCTGGTCGGCGCCATTGTTCACCGTATCGGTGTCGATGGTATCCGTCGCGGCCACTGCCTGCGCCATCGTATAGGCACTCCAGTTACCCCATTGGCCAAAGGCCCAAGGGCGCAAATCGATGCCTATATCGTTGAGGGTGCCACCGGATGCCGTGCCAAGGTCCCGGTCGTCCTGCGACTCACCGGTAATCTTCACATCCAGGCCGAAATTCTTCGGCGCCTCGTCCGCCGCCAGCACCAGACCGGCGCTGCACATCAGCGAAACTCCCAGACCATAACTAGCCAACAATGCTTGCTTCATAGTAAGTCCTGTCCATTTTCCGGAGTTTGCAGCCTGGCTAAAGCAGCACCCGTCAGACGGGCCTGGGCTTCTTCCTCAAGCAAGGGCTGCGCGATTTTCTTTTCTGCCGGGGTCATCCCCGACTGCAAGGCCGATAGCACTGGTCCTGCATTGACCACGCCCTTGCGTTGCGCAAGTTGCGCAAAGACAAAAGCATTGATCCGATTGACCTTGACCCCGCGGGAGTCGGAAAACATGTGGGCCAGGGCCAGATCGGCGTTGGGCGAGCCATTGCGGGCCGCCAGCAACAAATGTAGCAGTGCTTTCTGAGGTTCGACCTGGCCGAGATAACCGCGACGGTACAATTGGCCCAGATAGTAATTTGCGGCGACTTCACCGGCCGCGGCCGCCTTGAGCAAATGCTGTTCAGCGAGGCGCGGATCCTGCGGTAACCATTTGCCGAGGTAATACAGCCGCCCGGTCAGCAATTCCGCCCGTGGGTCGCCTGCTTCGCGTCCGCGCTGCAGGGCCGAAAGCAATTGCGGCGCGTCGCCTTGTGCGGGGTAGTCGTCGATCAACCGTGCCAGGCTGGTCCAGGCCGGCGGATAGACCGGTGCCAGTTCCTCGAGCAGGCGCTGGGCGCTTTGCGGATCGGCCGGGCCTTCGAGGGCTGGCGATGACAGCACGCGCGCCACTGACTCGACCCGCAAGGGTGCGACGCGTCCCTCACGCAAACCCTGGCGCAACTGCGCCAGCAGGTCCGCTTGCGCCTTGGGCTGGGCACGCAGCCGGTTGATGGTCGCCAGCTCCACATAACAGGCATCGAGTACCGCCAGCCGAGCCCGGCACAACTGTTCGATCTGCGGCAGGTGAGCGTTGTAGGTGCCCTGATTGCGGTAGATCAGAATCTGCGCCAGGTCAGCCTCGGCAATGCCCTGGGCCCGCCAGCTGTCGACTTTCTGCTGCGGATTCACCACCGGCGCCATTTGCGGGTAGCCCAGGTACAACAACGTCAGCGGCACCACCGCACTGAACTCGCCTTTATCCAGCGCGCCTTCCAGCAGTTGTCGGGCTTCGTGCACTTTCTGGGGATCATTCGGGCTCTGGCGCAACAACAAACGGCCCAGGCGTGACTGCGCCTTGACCGATTCCGGCGCGGCCTGGCGGTACAAGACTTCCGCCTCTTTCAGGCTCGCCGGGTCGCCCGCCGATGCGGTCAGGTCGCCCATTCCGGCCTGGGCATCGGCATAGCCGTCTTCGGCCAGCGCCGCGTAGTTCTTGCGTGCCGTTTCAAAATCGCCGCGCTCCATGGCCTCGCGCGCCAGCCCTTGATCGGGCAGGGTGCCGCAACCGTGGATCATCGTCAGCGCAGCGGCCAGCGCAGAAAGCCGCAGCCCCGATCGCCATACGCCGTTCATTTTCCGGCCGCCATGACTTTGTTATCCCAGGCGTTCTTCACCCAGGTGTTGGCCGCCGAGGCATTCTGCACCCAGACATTGCCCTGCAGGTCTTCGACACTGACCTCCACCGGGCGCCCGGCCAGCTCGGTGCGCAACGGGCTGTCGGGCTCGATGGTGACTCGCAGGTCGGAGGCCAGGCCGCCGTTGTCCAGCGCCACTGCGGTGATTTTGCCCGAGCGTGGTTGTTCTTCACCGATCAGCTGGAAGCTCACGGCCTTGCCAGGCTGGATCTTGGCGAAATTCTTGTAAGGGAAGCGCGCCTCGATGGTTGCCACGCCGTCGATCGGCATCAATTCGTACACCGTGGTGCCCTTGCCGACGACCTGGCCGTCCGGCACCAGTTGCGACACCACCCGGCAATCGCATGGGCTGGTCAGCGAACCCTGGAGGGTCCGGCTGAACAGGCGTTCGAGATTTTCCGGGGTCGCCTGTCCGGGCGGCAGGTTGCCTTTCATCACATCCAGCAGCGAGGCGGAAAAGGTCGCCAGCGGAGCGCCCTTGGACACCACCGCGCCGACCTTGACCAGCGAATTGACGCTTCCGTCGCGCGGCAGGCCGATCAACTGGCCGGGCACATTGACCCGGGCCGATTCGGCATGAGTGACGAAATAAATGCCATACAACTGATGCGCCACGTAACCGAAAGCAGCCAGTCCCACCAGGAACATCAGCAGGCTCACGGTGGTCGCCCGCAAGCGAGCGAACATCCCCATGCCGTTGCCGCTTTCATGTTTTCGCGGTTTGGTGAAGTTGTCGCGTTGCTGGGTCGCGAGCATGTCGCCCAGGCTGATCACTCCTCCCGAGAGGTAAGAGGTGATCACGTAGCGCAAGGCGGAAATCGCACGAGGGCGCAGGTTGTGAAACTCACATCCTATTCGCTGCCCGTCGTCGTTGATCGAGCGCACGACAAACTCCACATCGATGGCAAACCCGAGCGCATCGACCTGGAACACCAGTTTGCCTTTGTGTTGTCGGCCCACGATCAGCGAGGTGCCCGGCTGACTCAGGCTGAATCCACCGGCCGACAAGTCGAGCAGTTCGCAATCGAACGCCTCCCGGTCCGGCCCGTGGAACTTGATTCTCGCCGGCAGGGTCAGCCGCGCATGCTGACGCTGCACCTCTGACTCATGCACGACATTGTCATCAACAGCAACAAAAGCTGTGTTCATAACGCGTTCCTTCCCATCGATTGATACCGATCCGGCACGGTCTGCCGACTGCCTGACACCCGCACTACACAATCCACATCAGCAGCGCGCAAAACACACTGCCAGCCGAAAACGTCATGGCCCGCGACGACCAGGTATTGAACCAGCGCTGATAATTGGCCAGCCCGCGGTCGAGTTTGGTTTTCTGGCGCGTCCACGATTGCTGGTCGAGACGGAAGAACACATAGATTTTCACCATGGCGCCGACCAGCTGGTTGTAATAGAGAATCAATGGATAAGCCGGACCGACCGGGTGCCCCGAGGCCAGCAACAGCAGGCTGAGGATCAAGCGAGTCACGCCGATCCAGAGCACATAGATCATCAGGTAGGCCATGCTGTATTTGAGGCTGGCAATGATCGCCACTGAAGGCCCGAGCAGGCTGGCCCACATCGATACGCGTTGGTCGAACAGCACCAGCGAAGTGAACCAGCCCAGCCGCCGCACGCCCAGGTGCAGGGCCCGCGAGTTCTGCCGCAGGTTGTTGCCATACCAGCGGAACATCAGTTTGCGGCTGGCCTTGATGAAGTTCTTTTCCGGTGGATGCTCGACGGTGTTGATCGCCGCATCAGGCACATAAAAGGTGTCGTAGCCCAGTCGCATCAGGCTGTACCAACTGGACTTGTCATCACCGGTCAGGAAGCGGAAGCGGCCCAGGCGCCAGTGCTGCAGATAGTCGCTCTCGACGTCCTGAATAAAGCCGGGGTCGGTCACCACCTGGGCGCGGAACACCGACATCCGCCCGGTCATGGTCAGCACTCGTTTGCCCAGTGCCATCGAACACATATTGATGTGCCGCTGGGCGAACCGCAGCTTGTGCCATTCGCTCATCAGGTAGCTGCCGCGCACCTCGCAGAATTCGTTGGTGGTCAGCCCGCCGACGTTGGGAAACAGCCTGAACCAGGGCACGGTCTTGCGCACCAGTCCGGGCGAAAGCACGGTGTCGCCATCGACCACCGCCACCACCGCATCGGCGTCCGGCACATGCCGGGAGATCGCCCGAAAACCGTGGGCCAGGCCATCGCGCTTCCCCGTGCCGGGAATCCGCACAAAGCTCAGCTTGACGTGCTCCGGCGGGGTGTAGCTGTTCCAGAGCGCTTTGATCAGCAGCTCATCGGCCAGCTCGACGATGGAACAGACCACCGTGGTCGGATAACCGCAATGGATGGCCTCTTCGATCACCGAGCGGTAGACCTGCGCCGTGGTCAACGCATCGATACGAAAACTGGTGACCAGCAAAAACACCTGCGACGGATCGGCACTGCTGCCGAGCCGGGTGACTTTGCGCCTGTAGTAAGGGAACACCAGATAAAGGAACAGTAATCCCCGAAGGTAATGGATAGCGCCCATCGAGTAACGCCAGATGCCGACCGCCCCCAGCAACAGGAGAAAGTCCCTGGATTGGGGGTCGAACACCGAGCGCGGCAGCAACAGTGCAAGCCCCATCAGCGCGGTGACGTAGAACAGCCAGCCCGCCGCTTCGCGCAGATAATTCCTGGAATCAGCCATACCTGTGACCCCTGTTCGATAAACCCGAGTTGCCCTGGGAACGGTTCGTCACCTCGCTTGCCCTTACCAACAGATACCCTCGACCCGATCGCCACTGGCGTTTGGCATGAAACCCACCAGGTCGACCACTTGCTTGCCTTCGGGCGCGTCAAGCGCAAGCGCTTTGAAGGACTCGTCACCGTTACCCAGCACAATCACATCCGCCTCCTCGATGACCTTCGTCAGGTCTGCGCGCAGCAGCGAAGCCAGGTGCGGAATCTTCGACTCGATGTAGTCCTTGTTGGCCCCATAGATGCGCGCGTATTCAACGTTGCGGTCGAAGATGTGCAGGTCGTAACCCTTGCCGATCAACATTTCGGCCAACTCGACCAGCGGGCTTTCACGCAGGTCATCGGTGCCCGCCTTGAAGCTCAGGCCGAGCAGGGCGATACGCCGTTTGCCGTAACTGGTGATGATGTCGAAGGCTCGCTGTACCTGCGCCGCATTGCTGCGCATGATCGAGGCCAGCAGCGGGTGCTCGACATCCAGTTGCACGGCGCGATAATTCAGCGCGCGCACATCCTTGGGCAGGCAGGAACCGCCGAACGCGAAACCGGGACGCATGTAGTAACGCGACAGGTTGAGTTTGGTGTCCTGGCAGACCACGTCCATCACATCGCGGCCGTCCACGCCGACGGCCTTGGCGATATTGCCGATCTCATTGGCGAAGGTCACTTTGGTCGCGTGCCAGACGTTGCAGGTGTACTTGATCATTTCGGCCACTTCGATGCTCCTGCGCAGGAGCGGCGCGTCCAGCTCCTGGTAGAGCGCGACGAGCATGTCACCGCTGCGCTGGTCGAATTCACCGATCACCGTCATCGGCGGGCAGTTGTAATCCTTGATCGCGGTACTTTCACGCAGGAACTCCGGGTTGATCGCCACGCCGAAGTCGACCCCGGCCTTCTTGCCGGAACAGTCTTCAAGAATCGGGATCACCACGTTCTTCACGGTGCCCGGCAGCACGGTGCTGCGCACCACCACCGTATGCCAACCGTCCTTGGCGTGCAGGGCTTCGCCGATCTCGCGGCAGACCGACTCTATGTAGACCAGATCCAGATCGCCGTTCTTCTTGCAGGGCGTAGCGACGGCGATGAACGACATATCCGTGTCCATCACGGAAGCTTTTACATCGCCGGTACCCCGCAACCGCCCAAAATGCACACCCTGCTCGAGCAGAGCCTCCAGGCCAGGCTCAACAATGGGCGACTTGCCCTGATTGATCAGGTCGATTTTTACCTGAGAGATATCCACCCCGATTACGTCATGACCGCGAGCACAGAGACAGCCCGCGCATACAGCGCCCACATACCCCAAACCAAATATGCTGATACGCATCGGTGAGTTCCCCGTATACCCTGATTCCGAAATGCCATCGACATGCCGCGCAGACCGACAGTTACTCTGTCGGACCAACTAAGCGGCTGTTTTGTATGGCGTGATACGCGACCTGCACTTGCAGAATTAGGAGTGTAGACAAACATATCAAAAGCACTGTCATTTTTTTTAACAGAAATTTCGAACACTTTGCGTGAGCAATAAAATTATTAGGATCCAATAAGAGTGTGCCAAAGTCTCAGCCGTTTATCATATTGATAAAAATCAATAAAAACAGACAGATAGGAAAGTTATTTCGATTGGTCATAAGAATAGATGATGTGTTTTTGCACCAAAAACAGGCGGGTGATTACATTGGTTTTCGGACAAGGCACTGACGCGGTGCAACGCCAGCGTTACAACTTTTTTATCACTTCAATTGAATTTCTTGTTTCGTGTAAAGTTGCTGAAACATGTCAAAATTTCAATGTATGTTTTATTGGCGGTTGTATGAGATGCGATAGTCAATACAGTGAAATTACAGAAAATGATCAGGCAACAAAAAACCGCATCACTGCGGTTTTTTGTTTGCTCGCTTCTACAGCCGAATGAGGCGCTTAAAGGCTGTTGGCGAGTTTTCCGGTTGAGAGGCGGCGCTTGTACGCAGTGTCGCGGTTCGCCAGCCAGTAATAGAGCGGCGAGGTGATGATCAGGCCCACCAGCCAGGACAGGTCGGCGCCATTGATGTGCTCTGAAATCGGACCGACATACAGCGGCGTGTTCATGAACGGGATCTGCACCGCAATCCCGATCGCATACGCCAGCAGCGCCTGCGGGTTGTACCGGCCATAGATCCCGCCATCCACCTTGAAGATCGAGTTGATGTCGTACTGACCTTTGTGAATGGCGTAGAAGTCGATCAGGTTGATCGCAGTCCAGGGCACCAGCACCACGAGCAGCACCAGCACCATGTCGACGAAGTGGCCGATGAAGTTGGCGGACGCGCCGACGGCGGCGAAGCAGCAGGCGGCGAGGATGATGATCGAGAGGACGGCGCGGCTTTTTGCGGTCGGGATCCAGCGGTAGGCGAAGGTCTGCACCAGGGTGATCAGCGACAGCACGGCGCCATAGAGGTTTAGGGCGTTGTGGCTGATGACGCTGAGCAGGAACAGCACGAGCATCAACGGGCCGATGGAGCCGGTGGCGAGTTTGACGGCGTCCATCGTGTCCATGCCGACGGGTGTGGCGAGTACGGCCACGGCGCCGAAGATGAACGAGAGGCTGGAACCGAGCACCGTGCCCAGGTAAGTCGTCCAGAACGTGGCCGCCACGGGCACGTTGGCCGGCAGGTAGCGCGAGTAGTCGGAGACGTACGGTGCGAAGGCGATCTGCCAGAGCGCAGCGAGCGAAACGGTGGCGAGCCAGCCGGAGATGTTGAAGCTGCCACGGGTGAGGAAGTCGGCGGTCTGCACGTGGGTAAAGATGTAGCCGAAGCCGAGCACGATACCGGCGCCGAGCACCCAGGTGCCGATGCGGTTGAGCACGTGGATGAAGCGGTAGCCGATGATGCCGATGATGCCGGAACCCAGGGCGCCGATGACGATGCCCACCGGCACCGGCACGCTGTCGATCACGCCGTGCAGTGACTTGCCGGCGAGGACGATGTTGGAGGCGAAGAAGCCGATGTACATGATGCCGGCGATCAGCACCACCAGCAGGGCGCCGAGGGAGCCGAACTGGGCGCGGCTCTGGATCATCTGCGGAATGCCCATCTGCGGGCCTTGGGCCGAGTGCAGCGCCATGAGCACGCCGCCGACCAGATGGCCGATGAGGATGGCGACGATGCCCCATACCAGGTTGAGGTGGAACATCTGCACGCCGAGGGCGCCGGTGACGATCGGCAGCGGGGCGATGTTGCCGCCGAACCAGAGGGTGAACAGGTCACGGGTTTTGCCGTGGCGATCTTCGGGCGGCACGTAGCCGATGGTGTGTTTTTCGATGAGCGGGGCGGAGGTTGTTGCTGCGGTAACCATGACGGACTCCAAGGCAATTTGAGTACGTGGACGTACTTCGGTGAGCGCCGCACGGGGGCGGCGCTTTTCTTGTTGGAGTCGATGATGTGGGGTGGAGGGGGATAGATAAATTACAAAGATTGTTGGTATAGACGTTAAAAAATGTAGGTCGCTGAGTCACCAAAAAACCTGTGGGAGCGGGCTTGCTCGCGAAGGCGGGGTGTCAGGCAACACATTGTCGACTGATACTCCGCCTTCGCGAGCAAGCCCGCTCCCACAGGGATTTTGGGGTGTTCAAGATTTCTGTTATTCGCTGATCGATAGCAGCATCCGTTGCAGCATGGCGTCGCAGTCGTGCAGTTGCTGGAGACTGACGAACTCGTCCGGTTTATGCCCCTGATCCATGCTGCCAGGGCCGCACACAACGGTGGGAACACCTGCGGCGTCGAACAGGCCGCCCTCGGTGCCGAAGGCCACTGTGCCGAACGCTCGGGAGCCGCAGAATGCAGCGATCAGCTCAGCTGCTTCGCTGTGTGCATCCGTCGCTAATCCGGGGTATGCCGAGAGTTCACTGAAGCGAATTTCACTCTGGTCACTGACAGCCCGCATTCGCGGCAGTACGTGTTGCTCGGCGTAGGTTTTCAACTCCCGGGCGACGTCGCTCGGATCATGGGAGGGAAGGGCACGGACTTCGAAGTCGAAACGGCAATCGGCGGGGACGATGTTCAAGGCTTTGCCGCCGCCAATCACGCCGGTTTGTACCGTGGAAAATGGCGGATCAAACCGCGCGTCGTGATGCTCGGGCGCTTTGAGCCTGTTGCCGATCCGTCCCAGTTCACCGATCAGTTCGGCGGCGTACTCAATGGCATTGACCCCAAGCGGCGCGTACGCCGAATGGCACGCGTGGCCCTGAATATCGCAGCGCATCGCCAGTTTGCCCTTATGCCCGAGCACCGGTTTCAGCTCGGTCGGCTCGCCAATAATGCACAGCATCGGTTTGACGGGCCGTTGTTCCAGCGCCGCCAGCAACGAGCGCACGCCGAGGCAGCCGACTTCTTCATCGTACGAGAGCGCGATGTGCACGGGCAGGCGCAGTTGTGCGCTCACCAGGGAAGGAACGAGCGCCAGCACGCAAGCAATGTAGCCCTTCATGTCCGCTGTACCGCGACCGTAGAGCTTGCCATCGCGCTCAGTGAGTTCGAACGGCGCAACGGTCCACGGCTGGCCATCGACGGGCACCACGTCGGTGTGCCCCGACAGGACGATGCCCGGCTTGTCCGCCGGGCCGAAGGTCGCGAACAGGTTGGCCTTGCTGCGCTGCTCGTTGTAGATCAGTTCGCACGGCACGTCGAAGCTCGCGAGGTAGTCGCGGACAAACTCGATGAGCTGCAGGTTTGATTCGCGACTCGTGGTGTCGAACGCCACCAGCGCCTTCAGCACCTCGCGGCTGGTGCTCATCGGTCGTCTCCGGCGACACCGTAGCCGGGGGATTTGTCCGGGGCGAGGGCGCGGTCGATGTAATCCTGGACTTGCGGGCGATAGGCGTCCCACAGTTTTTCCAGCTGGCCGATGGGGTCTTTATCCGCCCAGTCGACCCGCAGGTTGATGATCGGCCAGGTCAGTTCGCCAACCACCACCATCGCCGCCGAATGCACTGGGCCGGCTTCGCCACCGGCGGCGATGGCGGCTTTCATCGCGGCGAGCAAGCGGTCGGCCAGTTGGCCTTCACCGTGCTCGAAGGCGTCAACCATGGCTTCGATGACCGAGCGGTCCGCGAGCATGTTGCCGGCGGCGACGCATTGTTCGCCGGACACGGCGTTGTGGTTGCCCAAGGTTTGCGCGCCGCTGAAATGCGCGGTCTGGCCCAGGTGGTCAATCGCCGTGATCTGCCGGTATTGGCTGTAGCCATTGCGCGTGAGGACTTTGTCCAGCGCTTCGGCCGGGGCAAGGCCTTGCTCCATCAGGGCGAGGACGTCCGGGCCGAGGGACGGGAGGGTGATGTTCTGTGTGGAGACGGCACCGACACCCGGCAACAGCCACGGGCAGCGGGCGCCGACGGCGATGCTGGAGGAACTGATCGCAATGCCGAACTGACCGGTTTCGGGGCAACGGGCGGCGATGGAGAAGGTCATGGGGTTTGCTCCTGGGTTTGCCTGGGTGAAGTGGTTATCAGAACTGACGCCATCGCGGGCAAGCCCGCTCCCACAGGTCCGTCGTCGTGTACAAAATGTGTGGTCACTGATGAACCTGTGGGAGCTGGCTTGCCAGCGATGGCCGCGACTCGGTCTGTTTCCTTACTCAGGAATCACCGCAATCACATCAATCTCCATCAACCACTGCGGCTGCCCCAGCGCCGACACCACCAACCCGGTCGAAATCGGAAACACGCCTTTGAGCCACTTGCCGACTTCCTGATACACCGGTTCGCGATACCGCGGATCGATCAGGTAAGTGGTGGTTTTGACGATGTGGCTCAGATCGCTGCCAGCCTCTTCCAGCAACAGCTTGACGTTGCGCATGGCCTGCTCGGCCTGGGCGCGCGGGTCACCGAGACCGACCAGTCGGCCTTCGAAATCCGTGCCGACCTGGCCACGAACATAAACCGTGTTGCCAGCGCGGACGGCTTGGCACAGGTCGTTGTCCAGGCTCTGGTTCGGGTAGGTTTCCTTGGTGTTGAACATGCGAATACGGGTATGGGTTGGCGTGGACATTTGTTGCTCCTGGCAGAAAAAGGTTTAAGCACTGACCGTGGTTTTATGGGCGACCGGGGCTTTTTCAGCCTCGCGTTGCGCCGCGTCGTGGTAGTCGAGATAGGAACGCTGGATGGCGATGTGATCAGCCACGTATTTGGCATCGTGCCAAACGCCCCAGATGAACGAAGACCCGCGACGCGACTGCCATGGCAGCCCGAGGAAATACACCCCCGGTTCGCTCGATACGCCGCGCTGATGCCGTGGTTTGCCCTTGTCGTCGAAGGCGTCAACGTTGAGCCAGCTGTAATCCGTGGCAAACCCGGTGGCCCAGATGATCGAGGTCACGCCGGCCTTGGCCAGGTCGAGTTGAAGAATCGGGTGGGTCACGCATTCCGGATCGGGGAAGGTAATGCGCGCTTCAGGTTCTTCCGGCAGGTCGAGGCCATTGCGTTCGATGTAGGCATCGGCGGCATTGAGCAGCGCCAGATAGTTCTCGTCGCCACGGGCCAGGTTCTCGGCCAGATTGGGCTGGAACGTCGCCACGCCGCCGTTGAACGATTGGGTCAGGCCGACCAGTGTCATTCCGCGATGAGCGAGGCCTCGGAAGTCCACGGTGCGGCCGCCGTTCGCGCCACTCACCGCGATGGTGACGTGTTCACGCCCCGGCTTCATCGCCGCCTGGTCCCATTCGCCGAGCACGCCTAGCCACCAGCAGAAATCACGATTGCGGTACGCGCGAGGAGGGCGGTCGTGGGCGCCGACGGAGAGATAAACCTGCTTGCCGGAGCGCTGCAGTTCATCGGCGATCTGCACGCCCGACGAGCCGGCACCGACCACCAGAACAGCGCCTTCAGGCAATTGTTGCGGGTTGCGATAGTCGGCGGAGTGGATCTGCAGGAATGGCTGATCCTGCGGGGCAATCGGCGGGATGACCGCGCGCTGGAACGGCCCGGTGGCGGCGACCACGCGGTTGGCCTCGATCACACCTTCAGAGGTTTCAACGGTGAAGCCCGGACGACCGACGTTGCGTTCAACCTTCAGTACATCCACACCGGTGCGGATCGGTGCGTTGAATTTCTTCGCGTAGGCTTCGAAGTAATCGGCGACGCGTTCTTTGGGCGCAAATTCGTCGGGGCTGAGGTCGTCAAAATCAAGACCCGGAAAACGGTCATGCCACGCCGGACCATTGGCCACCAGCGAATCCCAACGCCCGGTGCGCCAGCGCTCGGCAATACGGTTACGCTCCAGCACCAGGTGCGGCACGCCCAGCTTGCTCAGGTGTTCACTCATGGCCACGCCAGCCTGACCGGCGCCAACAATCAGCGTATCTGTTTTTATTTTTTCAGTGGTCATCTCAATACCCTTCGACGTTGGAGTCAGGTCGCGAACGGCCTGCCATTTCTTGGGCTCAAGACTAGGGATGACCCTGGTATCGGTAAAATATTATTAAGCTGGCATTTGAGTATAAATAACTGAGGCAGAGCGTTTGATTCAGCAGGGCTGTAAACTGCCCGGCACCTTTATCACCTCGAACAAGAGAACCCCATGGCCAATCAAGACATCACCTTCACCCCCGATCCCGACGCGGATTCCATCTCCTCCGATGTGGCCGGCTTCAACGGCATCCTGGTCTCCACGCAGATCCCGACTCGCGCCGACGGCAGCCTGGAACTGGGCGACATCACTTTGCAGAGCGAGTGCACGTTGCAGGCATTGAAGGTGGCGCTGGAGCGCGCCGGCAGTTCCATGGATCGGGTCATGCACCTGACCATCTACCTCACCGACATGGCCGACCGCGCCGCGTTCAATGAGGTTTACAAGCGTTTCTTCGCCAAGCCGTGGCCGGTTCGCGCCGCCGTTGGCGTGGCGTCGCTGGCAGTGGAAGGCATGCGTGTGGAAGTGACCGCGATGGCGGCCAAGGGCTGAACCCACCACCAGACCGTAGGAGCGAAGCTTGCTCGCGAAGAGGCCGGCACATCCAACATCAGTGTCGCCTGATGCACCGCCTTCGCGAGCAAATTCCGGTTTAGTCTGGAATCGATCGATGTTCAACTGCTGGAACCTGACCGGGAGCCTTGCATGAAAGTTGGCGTGATCTCCGATACACACGGTTTGCTCCGCCCTGAGGCCCTTGCCGCGCTGGAGGGGTGTGAACGGATCATTCATGCGGGCGACATCGGCAGTGTCGATATTCTCGACCAACTGGCGTTGATCGCCCCGCTGCATGTCGTGCGCGGGAACAATGACCTGGACGCCCCGTGGGCAGAACATATCGCCGATAGCTTGCATTTCGATCTCAACGGGTGGGAGACGTTGCTGGTGCATGACATCGCCGATGTCCCGGTCGTACTCGATGCGTCCATCAAGCTGGTGGTCACCGGCCATTCGCACAAGCCACTCATGGAGTGGCGTGGCGAACGGCTCTACCTCAATCCCGGCAGCGCGGGACGGCGGCGTTTCAAACTGCCGGTGACGCTGGCGCTGCTGGAAGTGCATGAGGCCTCAATTGAGCCGCGTCTGGTCGCGCTGCTGGAGTGATTTTTCCGGGGGAAGACGCAGTTCGACCGGCGACAGATTTGCACCAGATCCAGTCCGTTTTTGGGACTCTTCAGTTTGAGGTGACAGCTCGGCGACCGGGATATGGCAGCGAATGAAACCGCTCTGTGTTTTCTGCGAGGGCGGGCTGCTCTCTGCACACAGGGCGCCGAGTTGCCGAGGGCAACGACCCGCCAGCGGGCATCCTTTGCCGGCCAAGGATTGCGAGCCCGGCATGGCGGGTGGTTGCGGCACGTAGTCATCCTTGCAAAGACCGGGTGCCGCGTGCAGGAGCATTTCGGTGTACGGATGCAAGGGCGAGGTGAAGAGCGCGTCCGTATCGACCATTTGCATCAATTCGCCGCGATACAGTACCGCGACCTTATCGGCCAGTTGCCGCACGACCGCCAGGTCGTGCGAGATAAACAGCATGGCGACGCGGTGCTGTTCCTTCAGCGCCAGGAGCAACTCGACGATTCTGGTCTGCACGGAGACATCGAGCGCCGACAGAATTTCATCGCAGATCAACAGTTTTGGATTGACCAGCAACGCGCGTGCAATCGCGACCCGCTGGCGCTCGCCGCCGGACAGTTGTTCTGGATACCGGTTGAGATACCCCGCATGCAACCCGACACTTTCCAGCACCGTTTCAAGGGTGTCGGGTTTCAATTCCATCCCGAAATGCTGCAGCGGCCGCTGCAGAATCGCCTGGATGTTGCGGCGTGGATTGAGTGACGCATCCGGGTTCTGGAAAATGTATTGAATCTGCTTCAGCTGCTGGACGGATCTGCCGGCGAGGGTGGGTGCCAATACCTGGCCGTCGACGCTGATGCTGCCCGAAACCGGCGCGAGCCGGCCGCTGATGGCGCGGGCGATGGTGGATTTTCCGCTACCCGACTCGCCGACCAACGCCACGATCTCACCAGAATGCAGCTTAAGGTCGATATCCCGTGCGATGGGGACGGCTTTCTTGCCCAGCCATTCGGTGAACCATCCCGACTGCGCGTAGGAAAGCGAAAGGTTGTCCACCGACAACAGCGTTTGCGCCTGCTTTTTTTTGCCGAGGGCGATCACCGGCGCAGGGGTAGGAGGTTGTGCGGCGGCCACGTCGGACCAGTGCATGCACGCCACGGATTGTGCGTCAGCCACACGGATCAGGTGCTGCGGTGTCGAGCGACAGGCTGGTGTCGCGAAGTCGCACCGTGGCTCGAACTTGCAGCCCTCGGCCATTTGATCGCGGCGCAGCATTCCACGTAAGCCGCGAGCGCCATTATGGCCGTGCTGTACCGACGGGATCGATGCGATGAGTCCGCGCGAATAAGGATGAGCAGGGTGCGTCAACAATTGCTCACACGGCGCGACTTCGACGAGTTTGCCGGCATACATGACGCCAATGCGATCGGCGATTTGCGCAAGCAACGCAAGGTCATGGGTCACGTAGAGCATCGCCATGCCGATACGGCTTCGCAGATCCGACAGCAGCTGGATGATCTGCCGCTGAGTGGTGACGTCCAGTCCCGTCGTGGGTTCGTCGAGCACCAGCAGGTCCGGATTGCACGCAACCGCCATGGCAATCGTCACACGTTGCTGCTGACCGCCGGATAACTCGTGGGGATAGCGCCGGCTGACATCGGGCAGCCCGACCAGGGCGAACAGTTCGATGATGCGGTGCTCCATGGATCTCCCGTCCGGCAGTGCGCGGTGGGTCAGAATCATCTCGCGGATCTGCTGCCCGACGCGCATGCCAGGGCTTAACGCGGTCGTCGGATTCTGCGGGACCAGCGCAATGCGGTTGCCACGAAGCTTGGCCAGCGAACGGGCGTCGAGCGTGAGCAGGTCGGTGCCTTCAAACAACACCTGACCGGTCTGTACACGGCTGTTGGCGGCGCCATAGCCGAGCAGCCGATAGGCCACCGTGGACTTTCCGCAACCCGACTCCCCAACCAGGCCGAAGGTCTCGCCGCGGGCAATGTCAAAACAGACACCTTCCACCACATCGGTCCATCCGGTGTGTCCGGCATAGGCGATGCCCAGGTTTTGAATCTCGATCAGCTTAGTCATGGTTCAAACCTCTTTATTGTTATTCACGCACCGACGACTGACCGTTGGCCCAGCATTCTCGATAGCCCGTCGGTAAAGAGATTGAGTCCGACCACGAGGGAGGCGAAGCCGAGTCCGGGCCCGAATACCGTCACCGGTGAAGCGATCAGCAGCCCGCGGTTCTCGCTGATCATCAAACCCCATTCAGGTGTCGGCGGCCGGATACCGAAACCGAGAAACCCCAGTGCACCGATCAGGATGGGCGCATAGCTGATACGCAGCGAGAATTCGACCAGCAGGACGTTGGCGGTGTTGGGGAGGATTTCTCGCAGGACGATGGACCAGGTTCCCTCACCCCGCAGTTGGGCCGCCGCGACGTACTCGCGAGTGGCAATTTCCATGGCGGCGGCCCGCGCAATCCGCGCAATCCGCGGTGTGTAGACCAAGCCGACCACCAGTACGATTAGCGCAGGTTCGCCGGCGAGGGCAGGCCCGGCGGCAATGATCGTCACCAGCGCCAATGCCAGGAACGGGATGCTGATCATGGCTTCGACAAGACGCTGCACGATCTCGTCGAACACCCCGCCGAGATAGCCGGACACCAGGCCCAGCGTCGTACCGGCGACCATGCCCAATGTCGTGCCGGCCAGGGCCAGCAGCAAAACAATGTGCGCGCCATGCATGAAACGGCTGAGCACATCACGGCCGATTTGATCGACGCCCATCGGGTGTAGCCACGACATGCCGGAGAGCGGCATGCCGGTGCCCATTTGCGCAAAACCATAGGGTGTCCAGAACGCACCGATGAGGGCAAACAGCAGGTGCGCCACGAGGATGATCGACCCGGCCTTGAACGCGCCCGGCATCGCTTGCCAGCGTCTGAAATAAGCCGAGAAAGTGTGCGTCCGCGGCGCGGACATCGCATTGATAAGACTCATCGAGATGTCCTCAGGCGAGGTTGAAGGAGAACGGCGCAGATGTCGGCCACGAGATTGGCCGCGATGTAGACCGCCGCGCTGATCATCACCGTGGCCTTGATCAAGGGAAGATCACGCAGTTGCAAGGCATCGATCAGCAGCGTGCCAAACCCGGGGTAGGAGAAGACACGTTCGACAATGACCACGCCACCGATCAGGAACCCGAGGTTGAGCGCCGTGATGTTGAGTGCCGGAACAATTGCATTCGGCATCGCGTGTCGCCAGAGCACGGCGTGAGGCCGCAAGCCTTTCAGTTCGGCGAGGCGTACGTAGTCGGAGCGCAGCACCTCGATCAGGCTGTCGCGCAAGACGCGGATGGCGTACACCGCCATGATGATGGCGAGGGTCACGGCCGGCAGGATCATGGCACGCAGGTTGTCCAGCCAGGTGCCGGCATCGGACACCGTCGCCAGCGCGGGCAGGATGGGCATGGCCACGGCGAAGATAAACAACAGAATCGTCGCGAGCAGGAAGTCGGGCAGCGACAGCAGCACCAGCGTCACGACCGAAATGACGTGGTCGACCTTCGTGCCGCGGCGTGTGGCTTGAATCACCGCCGGTACGATCGCAAGTACCAGATACATGGCAAAGGCCAGCAGCGACAGCAGCAGCGTGTTGACGATGCGTGGGCCAAGCACGTCGGCAATCGGCCGGCCGGTGGCAATCGACACCCCAAGATTGCCCTGGAGCAAATCGCCCAGCCAGTGCAGGTAACGGCTGAATGGCGGATCACCGAGGTGCAGTTGCGCACGCAGCACTTCCAGTGCCTTTGCGGTGGCGTCGCGGCCAAGGATCCGGGTGGCGACATCCCCCGGCAGGGCTTCGAGAATCAGGAAGATCAGTAGGGAGACGAGCAGCAGCGTAACGGCGGAAAGCATGACCCTACTGATGACAAGCCGCAGAATCTTCATTTCGATTTTGCCCCTTGAGTCGTCAAGGTTGAGTGCAACGCCATCCAGTCGGGGATAAAGGCTGCATCGGTGTCGAGATCGCCTTGCCAGACGTACAAGAGCACCAAAGGCCTGTCCGCTGCGAGCGTGGCATGGGGGATCCACGACGGATGATGAATGATTTCACCGGTCTCCCGTGATGACCACGTGTCGGCGCCGGTTCGCCAGAACGACGGGCCGGTGACGGTGTAATAGATTTCGTCAGCCGGGTGGCTGTGCAAGGGGTAGTGGGTGGCGGGGCCGAGCAGCATCAGGCCGAAGGAGATTTCGGCATCCTTGATCAGCGCCGGTGGTCCGCTCTCGGGCCCGCATATAACGCTGTAGCCGTAGTTGTTGGCAAAGTCCGCGCTGGGCGGGGCGGCCAGGTAGCTTTCGCTGCGAGTCAGGTGGAGCGCGGGCATGAGATTCGACAGCGCTTCGGCCAAGGCGCAACCCGAGGCATAAGTGCTTAGCTCGGCCTCACAGGATGTCTGCACGGGTACTCGTGCGGCAGGCACGTCTTGAAGGGGCGGCAGGTTCGATTGCAAAAAGCGCAGGCGTTTTGCGTGCAACCTCGCGACGGGTTGATCATCGCGATCCAGCACATCGGCAAAGCATTGGAGAAATCTGGACAGATTTGAGCGTGTCATTCGCACAGCCTCCTCCCCGGAGCCTTCAGGCTCCGTGGACTGGATTGAATTCAAATGGGGCGAGTGGGGCGAGCGGCTACTTTGCGCAGCCTAGTTCCGCGTAGTCGATGCGGTTCACATCGACGTTCGGTGAATAGCCGGTACAGCCTTTGCGCAGGCCTGCCACCACCGATGAAAAGACCGGAAGAATCATGCCGCCTTCTTGCGCCACCATGCGTTGGGCGTCGCGGTAGAGCGTGTTGCGCTCTTGCTCATCCGGGGTTTGCCCGGCCTTGGCCACCAGCGCATCGAAATCAGCCCGTTTCCAGTGTGTCTCGTTCCATTCCGACTGACTGTTGAGCGACAGCGTCAATGCTTCTGCCGGCGGACGGGCACTGGTGTACGAAATGACCGCCGGTTTCTTCAACCAGATCGTGTCCCAGTAACCCTCGGCGGGCGAGGTGATGACGTTCACTTTGATACCGGCGGACGCTGCCATCTGGGCATAGACCTGTGCCAGCAACAGCATGCCGGGGTACGAGTCGGACGTATAAAGATCGAACGCGATGCCATCGGGATGACCGGCCTCGGCCAGCAAGGCTTTGGCCCGTTTGATGTCTTCTGCCGGTGGTGGGGTTTTCAGACTCAGCGGTGAGCTGGGCGGTATCGGTGTGTCACCACCGACTTCGCCATAGCTCAACAGCACGGTATTGAGAATGGTTTGACGATCCATGACCAGCTTCATCGCCTCACGCACCCTGACATCGTCGAAGGGCGGAGTGTCGGTCCAGACCGCGATGTAAAGTGAGGTCGCCCCTGGGGTAGAGACGAGGTCGACAGCCGGATTGCCTTTGAGCGTGATCAGGCTAGCCGGGTCGACGACCAGCGACAGGTCAATCGAGCCGGACAACAGCGCCGACAGCCGCGACGTCGCTTCGAGACTGGTGGTGATCTCCAGGCAGTCCGCTTTTGGCAGACCGGCGCGCCAGTAATGCGGATTGCGCCGCATGACCCGCACCGGACCGTTGGTGGTGAAAGTCTCCTGCATGAACGGCCCGGTCCCGTCGCCTTTGGTCCGCAGGTCTGCGCCCTTGGCACCCTCGGGAACCATCAACGCGTACTTGGTCGCGATCAGCATCGGCAGTTCGACGACCGGCGACTTGACCTTGAAGCGCACGGTGTTTTTGTCGACAGCGGTGATGCCGGCGGGGTCGAGGAAGGCGAGGGTGGAGAATCCACCGGGCGAAATGGCCGGGTCGAGCAGGCGACGATAGGAATAGACCACGTCCGCGGCATCGAAATCAGACCCGTCGTGGAACTTCACACCTTGGCGCAAGTGAAACGTCCACTCGGTTGCATCGGCGTTGGATTCCCATGATTGCGCCAACACGGGAATGGGCATCATGGTGTTGCTGCGGTCGACCAGCGGTTCGTAGATGGCGCGAATGTGATAGACGCTGTCGGTGCCGATCAGCGCTGCGGGGTCCATCGTTTGTTTCTCGCCGTCCGATTCGTAGCCCAGCACGCGCACACACTGCTCGACGGCCGAGACCGTGGGTGCCGACAAAAAACAGGTTCCGACAGCCAGCGTAAAAACTGAGGATGCAAGCAATCTACGTTTCATTTCTGTGCCCCTGATTTATTTTTATGGGACGAGTATGTGATTGCGTTCAACACCGGGCAAACGAGTATATTTAACCCCCGCTTGAATTTTTTTAACGTCGCGAGCAAGCATGATTCCGAGATCGCTTCCCCCCCTGTCGACGCTGAAAGTCTTCGAATCCGCTGCGCGATTGCGCAGCTTCAAAGGCGCTGCCGAAGAATTGAGCCTTACCCAGTCGGCCATCAGTCACCAGATCGCTTCCCTTGAGCGCTACCTCGGGACACCGCTCTTCTGCCGCTTGCCCGGTCGGGTAGAACTCAACGAAAAAGGTGAGCTTTATTTTCCTGTGATCCAGGATGCACTGGATCGCATTGCGCTCACTACGGACCTCATCCGTGAGAAGCAGACGCAAGCGTCCCTGACAGTGCAGGTCTATGTCACGGTGGCTGTTCGATGGCTCATTCCGAGACTGCAGAAATTCAAGCAAGCCTCGCCGGAGATTGCGGTCAGCCTGGACGCGAGCCTGCTGGATTGGGAGTTCAATCCCGCCCGCGCCGACGTAGGGATCATCTACACGCGTACACCGGATCGACCGAACGTGACCTACACGCTCTTGAGACAGGAGCGCCTCGTGGCGGTGTGCTCAAAGGAGCTTGCCGGTGCCATTGCCACGCCAGAGGACCTGCGTAAGGTTCCGTTCCTGGCGATCTCGGGCACCACTGAAGACACGGCGATGTGGGCGCAGAGCATCGGCCTTCCCAATCTTGCGCAAAAAAACGCGCCCCGATTCGACAGCAGTCTGCTGGCGATTGAAGCGGCGATCAGCGGACAAGGCGTGGTGGTGGTTCCCGAATTCCTGGTGGAGGCGGATCTGAACACGGGCAACCTGGTCATACCCGTGCAAACGGAGGTCATGCAGGCGGGGGGCTGGTATCTCGCGCATGTTGAACGGCGGGGCAATGAGCAACCGATCCGGCGTTTCCTTGAGTGGATACAGGCGCAGTAACGGAAGGGATGGATTTGCAGAGGCCAGGAAATGCAGACCGATCACTCGGTCTGCATCGACAGGTTCAGGAAGCGAGTGAGTCAAGCCTCACAGGTGATCCGCATCAATCACCGCTTTGGCGAACGCTTTTGGATCTTCCTGCGGCAGGTTGTGGCCGATGCCGCCATTGATCAGCCGGAACTCGTACTTGCCGGTGAAGCGCTTGGCGTAGTCCTCGGGGTTCGGGTGCGGCGCGCCGTTGGCGTCGCCTTCCATTGTGATGGTCGGCACGCTGATGGATGGCGCGGTGGCGAGTTTCTGCTCCAGCGCTTCGTATTGAGGCTCGCCCTGGACCATGCCCAGACGCCAGCGGTAATTGAACACGGTGATCTCGACGTGATCCGGGTTCTCCAGCGCCTTGGCGCTGCGGTCGAACGTGGCGTCATCGAACGCCCATTTCGGCGAAGCCAGTTGCCAGATCAGCTTGGCGAAGTCGTGGGTGTTCTTCTCGTACCCGGCACGACCGCGGTCGGTGGCGAAGTAGAACTGATACCACCATTGCAACTCAGCCTTGGGCGGCAGCGGGTTCTTGCCGGCTGCCTGGTTACCGATCAGATAACCGCTGACCGAGACCAGTGCTTTGACCCGTTCTGGCCACAACGCGGAGACGATGTCGGCCGAGCGCGCACCCCAGTCATAGCCACCCAGCACGGCTTGTTTGATCTTCAGCGCATCCATGAAGTCGATGACGTCGCTGGCCAACGCAGCCGGTTGGCCGTTGCGCACGGTTTTCTCGGACAGGAAATGGGTATCGCCATAACCACGCGCATACGGCATCAGCACTCGATAGCCCTTTGCGGCCAGCAGCGGTGCGACTTCGTCATAACTGTGAATGTCGTACGGCCAGCCGTGCAGGAGAATCACCACCGGCCCATCGGCCGGGCCGGTTTCGGCGTACGCCACGTTCAACAGTCCGGCCTTGATGTGCTTCAGTGGGCCGAACGGGGAGGGCGTCGTGTAAGTGGCATCGGCCTTGATCGCGGCTGGCTGTGCAGCGGTGGTCGATTGGGCGTTGGCTGCACCGATCGCGCCAAACAGGGCGAACGCGAGAATCGATGAGCCGACCAGACGGCGGTGGGTTTTAGCGTGTTTGTTCTGCAGTGCCATCTTCATCCTGATGTCTCCGTTGCAAGCCGTTGGCCAGGGGGTCTGGCTGATCCCCTTGAAACCGTGTGTGCATTTGAACGCGGTGACGTATCTGGCCTGTGTCGATTCGCAGGCCGGGTGAAAATTCATGTATCAGGAGGATAGACAGATACACAGTGATACAAAGCGGCGCAGGAGCATCACGGCCATGAGCGCCGAATCTCCAAGACGTCACGACAACAAAATTTCGCCATCACACATCGCACATGTCGGAATTTTGATACTACACGTCGGATTGGCGGGAGCGACGAAGCACTGACGACGATTATTGTTTTCGCACAAAAGCAGGAAACAATAATCATGCTGCCGTTGACCCAAAGAATAGATAGCCACGTTCATTTTTACACTTCGGATGATCTTCGTCGGGTGGCTGGTTTATTGCCCTATACATTGCCCAAGCCGCATCCGCTCACGCTTTATCTGGACAAACTTATTGATGCCGGAATTGCACCGACAGTCATTAATAATGTTCATCTAAGTATCCTGCCGGATTCGGAAAATGTGTTTGCCTCATTTGACGAACTGAAGAAACTCCAAGCAGCGAATCCTTTGCGTTATGGGGCCGTCAGGCTGGTAGGGACGATCAAGGCGGAACCTGCCTACGCCACGCAAGAACGTCTTTCTCACCCGCAGGTAATTGGCGCCCGAATCGTTCTGCACGATGCAAGGCCGGAAACCGTATCTGACACGCGCTTCAGTGATGGGCCGTGGTTGGCGTTTTACAGTCGCCTGCTACCGCACCAGCATTTGCACATCTATGCCAAGGAAGCCGAGACGACTCTGCGCGTATTGCGCCAGATCCCTCGCGATGTGCGGGTCATTATCGATCACCTCGGCACTTGTCACAGCGAGCGTGGCATTACCGAGCCGGCCTACATCGCGCTGCTCACGGAAGCGAGAGAGCGAGGCAACGTGTGGTTCAAGGGCCCCGGCTATCGCACCTCCGTCTACCCCGAGGAAACCGCTCGTTTCGTGACGCAAATTGTTTACGCCGTCGGCGCGGACAAGATTCTTCTGGAAGCAACGGATGCACCGCATGTTGGAACTGACAACAACGGTGTGCCGTATTCCGGGCACTTTGATTTGAACAACGTTTTTAACTTTGTTGATGCCGTTGCACAGCATGTTTCTACCGAAACCCGAATTCCTGTTGGCCAACTTCTCCGAGGAGCATCTGGCCAATTGGTAAGTTGATCTACGCCCACGCTCTAACTTCGAGATATTTAGCGATGACGAACATTACAACAAAAGAAATCAACTTTACCGTCAAGTACGACGATGAAACCCTGAGCCTCAAAGGCACAGTGTTTCAGCCAGAAAAAATCGACGCGACACTGCCACCCGTCATCTTCAACTCCGGCTTCACCGGTGGGGTCACGATGTACGGCCAGCTGTTCGGTCGCGCCCTGGCAGCTCGCGGTTATCGCGTCATGACCTACGACGTGGCGGGTTTCTTTTCCAACAAGCACATCCGCAACACGATTCAGGCCGCAGGCATTGAGATCACCAATGTCATTCTGGAAGACCAGAAGGATGAAGTCCTCGGTGCCGTTGAATGGGCTCGCGAGAATTTCGGTGAAATGCCCGTGGTCGCTTCGTGGGCGATGGGCTCGGTGGCGAGCCTCGGCGCTGTAGCTGAACTGGCTGCTGCTGGCGGTGAACAGATCCGCTTCTGGGTGCCGATGAGCTACACCAACATCCGCCAGCTGCAAACCTTGCGTGCCGACAAGGATGCTGCCGACGCCGCGATTCTCAAACTTGCGGATGACGCGCCGATCCCGCCGTTCGATACCGGCACCGACGCGACCCGCCTCGGCTACTATCCGCTGGATCCGGAAACCCAGGCTTATGTTGATCAGCAACTGGGCGGCTACACCGAAGCCGGTGGCGCGGATCGCTGGCCTGGCTGCACTCACGTGACAGCAAAATCCTACAAGTCCTACGTGGCGTATGACCCGGAGCAGTCCATCGAAGGTGCAAAAGGCTTCCCACCTGCGCTGATCATCCACGGCGCCGACAACACGCTGCACATGCCTTCGGAGTCTGTGCGTCTGCACCAGAACTACCCTGGTGATGCAGGTTCGAGCGCGCTGATCATCCCGAACATGCAGCATGGCCAGCAGAATCAGGTCGAGAGTCCTGTCTTCAAGTCGATGATCCAGAGCATCGATGAGGCCATCCGCGCGCGCGGCTGATCCCCTCGCCATTATCCTGTGAGACCTCGGGCGACGAGGTCTCACAGCGATTTCCAGCGTTGCGGGGCGCATTCCCCCGTCATTGCGAATGGTCACAACGCCTCGGCCTGGCTCGTTCGCTGTCGCAACGATTCAATCTGGCTGAATGTGTGCCCAACCCCTAACATGGCGTGTCCAAAGCCACTCCCTCGGGCTGGCTTGAGCTGTTCACCTGAACGGCTGGAACCCCCATGAAAGGATCTGGCAATGACAGCCCCCGGCGAATCGGCGACGTCTGTGAACAGCTACACCACCAAGCGCATCGGACTGCTCATTCTTCCTCAGTTTTCCATGATGGCGTTGGCTGGTGCCAGCGAGCCTTTACGGGCGGCGAATCGCCTGTCCGGCAAAACGCTGTATGAGTGGACGCTGCTCACCGAATCGGGTGGGCCGGTCAGTTCCAGCAGTGGCATCGAGATCCAGAGCGTGCCGATCGATCAAGCCCCCGATCTCGATCGCGTGTTTGTCCTGGCGAGCCTCGACATCGAACACCAGAAACCGCCGAAGATGCTGCGTTTTCTACAACGCGCTGCGGCCCGGGGCACCACCGTTGGCGCGCTGAGCACCGGTACGTTCATCCTGGCACGCGCCGGGTTGCTGGAAGGAAAGCGGTGCACGTTGCACTGGGAGTCCATCGGTCAATTTTCCGAAGAATTTCCCACCATCGAAGTCACCCGCGAGCTCTACGTCAACCATGGCAACCGCTGGACGTGTGCCGGGGGGACGGCGGCGATCGACCTGATGCTGGCGCAAATCGCCCTGGATTTCGGTAATCAGCTGGCCGCCAGCATTGCCGAGCAATTTCTGCACGCACGGATCAGAGCCCCGGAAGAACATCAGCGAATGTCGATCCAGTGGCGGTTCGGGATTCACGACAAGCGTCTGACCGCAGCCATTGCCTTCATGGAAAACAACCTGGAGAACATTGTCGGCATCGAAGAAATCGCCGACCGCTGCAATCTGTCGCATCGCCAACTGGAGCGCTTGTGGCATCAGCATTTCGGCATGACGCCCAAGCGGTTTTATCTGGAACTCAGGCTCAACGAAGCGCGCCGATTGCTGCGCGAGAGCACTCAGCCCATTGCGTCCATCGCCTATAGCTGCGGGTTTGTCTCGGCGTCACATCTGGGCGCCGCTTACCGTCGAGTCTGGGGATGCACGCCCGGAGAAGAGCGGCGGAAATTTGATGATGCGCATTCCTGATCGCTATCACTGAACGTCCCCGTCAACGACTCAACAAACCCCCGCGCCAATCTTCCCTGCAAAACCGCATAGCTAGCTAATGACTCGGCCCGACGGCTGGTGCGCATGGGCGGGCCTTGGGGATTTGGCGATCCTGTATTCTCATTCCTTTACTCGATGCTTCACCTCGCAGCGCGCACTTGCGGGTTTCGTGACGTCGGTTTTTTGATAGAAATCGTCGGGCTCGAAGCTCAGGCTCGGTTCGGGAGCGCGGTAAGGTTCATCTACAAATCCGGCGTCCACTTCCAGATGCACAGCCGGCAAAAACAACAACGACGTACAGAAGGCACAACAACCATGGAAACCTTGAGTTTCATTCTGGAAAACGGCGGGCTGATCGGCCTGCTACTCGGGCAGCACCTTCTCATCGTGGCGGTGGCGGTGGGCCTGGCGATTCTGACCGGCGTGCCTGTCGGGATCGCGATATCCCAGCACCCCAGAACTCGCCGTTGGGTCCTGGCGTTTGCCGCTGTGCTGATGACGATTCCTTCTGCCGCGCTGTTCGGGCTGATGATTCCGGCCCTGTCCCTGATCGGCTACGGGATCGGCGTCGTACCGGCGGTCATTGCGCTGTTTCTCTATTCCCAGCTGCCCATCATCCGCAACACCACCACCGCGATCTCCAACATCGACCCTGCGTTGCGCGAGGCGGCGATAGGGATGGGCATGTCCACCTGGCAACGACTGCGCAAGGTTGAACTGCCGATTGCGGTCCCGCTGATCATGGCGGGCGTCCGGATGGCGACCGTCATCAACATCGGCATCGCCGCCATCGCGGCTTACATCGGCGCCGGCGGCCTCGGCAGTCTGATCATTCGTGGCATCGCGCAATCGGATACCCGACAGCTGTTGGCCGGCGCGATCGTCATCAGCGTGATTGCCGTAGCGGCCGATTACGCGCTGTACGCCTTGCAACGCCTGCTGACGCCAAAAGGCCTGAACAAGAACAAAGTGGCCACTGGCCGAATGAAGGAAGCTACGACGTGATCCAGATCGAAAATTTAAACAAGAAATTCGGCTCAATCACTGCAGTAGAAGATGTCTCATTCAATGTTGAAGAGGGGCAGATCTGCGTACTGCTTGGGCCGTCGGGCTGCGGTAAAACCACGACGCTGAAAATGATCAACCGACTGATCACGCCCACCTCAGGCACGATCCGCATCGGTGGTCGCGACACCTCAGAACTGGACAGCGTCACCCTCAAACGCTCCATCGGCTATGTGATTCAGCAAGTCGGCCTGTTCCCGAACATGACCGTCGAGGAAAACATCTGCGTCGTTCCCAATCTTCTGGGATGGGATAAAACCAAAAGCCGCAAACGCGCTGCGGAGTTGCTGGAAGTGGTCGCGCTGGACCCGTCGAAATTCCTCAAGCGCTACCCGTGCGAACTCTCCGGCGGCCAGCAGCAGCGAGTCGGGGTGGCCCGTGCCTTGGCTGCGGATCCGCCCGTGATGTTGATGGATGAGCCGTTTGGCGCGATCGACCCGATCAACCGGGAAGTGATCCAGGACGAGTTCATGCGCATCCAGCGCCTCGTCAACAAGACCGTACTGTTTGTCAGTCACGACATCGATGAAGCGGTGAAGATGGCGGACTGTGTCGCGCTCTTCCACAACGGGAAAATCCAGCAGTTCGGCAGCTCGGATGATTTGCTGGCCCGGCCCAACAGCGAGTTCGTGGCGAACTTCATGGGCGGCGACCGGATCATGAAACGCTTGCGCCTGCTGCGCGCGGCTGACGTGGCGAGCAAGGTCCCGCCACGGGAACACATGCAGATCGTCGGCGGCAACAGCGGTGTTACTTCGCATACACACCTGATCGTCAAGCCCGGGGATGACCTGCGCCAGGTGCTCTCGCAACTGCTGGGTCGCGGCCAGGACTGGGCACTCTGCAACGACAGCGACGGGCGCTTTATCGGCTATGTCCACCAGGCCGACATCCTGGCGCGACTGGTTGAAAACATTAATCCGGCGGTGCACTGACGATGTCTGACTTACTGAGCAGATTTTGGGAAGGGCTGCAGTTTTACTGGGGCGACATCAGCTACCTGACGGTCCAGCATCTGCAGATCGTGGCAGTCAGCGGCGTGCTGGCCCTGGCCATCGCGCTGCCGTTGGGTGTCTGGATGAGCCGTCCGGCGAACCAGCGTTACGCCATGGCCAGTATGCAAGTCCTCAACGTCGGGCAGGCGATCCCCAAGCTCGCGTTGCTGGCGTTGGCCATGAGTTTCATTGGCGTTGGCAGCGGGGCGGCCATCATCGGCCTGTTTGTCGCGACGTTGTTGCCCGTCGCGGTCAACACCTATGAAGGCTTGCGCGCGGTGCCGCAGCACTTGGTCGAAGCCGCCGAAGCCATGGGCATGACGCCACGGGAGACGCTGTGGAAAGTCGAAATTCCGAATGCGATGAACGTGATTTTCGCGGGCATCCGCACGGCGCTGGCGATCAACGTCGGTACCGCGCCGCTGGCTTTCCTGGTCGGTGGAGGAGGGCTGGGTGAGTTGATCTTTACCGGGATCGACCTGAACGACTTCGGCATGATGCTGGCCGGCGCCGTATCGACCGCACTCCTGGCGATTGCAGTCGATCTGGGCTGCGGCCTGATTCAAACCATTGCCGTGTCACGGGGCCTGAGGTTGGCCGGGCGCGAATGAATCTGAAGACCATAGACCTAAACCAATAATATGAGGTACATGATGATTTATCGAATGCTGGCCAGTCTGATCGTTAGCCTTAGTCTTGTTACGGGTGTTGTGGGCAGCGCTTCTGCCAACAGCACGATTGTGGTCGGCGGCAAGAAGTTTACCGAGCAACAACTGGTGGCCGAGATGACCGCGCAACTCCTGCGCGCCAATGGCTACAGTGTCGATAAACGCCCGGACCTGGGTTCGTCGGTATTGCGCGCGGCGCAAGAGAACGGTCAGGTCGATGTGTATTGGGAATACACCGGCACTTCGCTGATCACTTACAACAAAGTCACGGACAAACTGGACGCTGACCAAACGTACAAGAAGATCAGCGAGCTTGATGCGCAGAAGGGCATCACCTGGCTGAACCCTTCCAAGGCCAACAACACCTATGCGTTTGCCATGCGCAAGGAAGAGGCCGAGAAGGACGGCGTCGTCACGATCAGCGATCTGGCCAAAAACATCCAGGCGGGCAAATCCTATAAATTCGCCTCGAATGCCGAATTCTTTTCCCGGCCCGATGGCCTGCGTCCTCTTCAAGAGACGTACCAGTTTGAATTCGAGCGCAAGAACATCGTCCGCATGGACGGCGGGCTGACCTACCAGGCGCTCAGGGACGGTCAGGTCGATCTGGCCTTGGTCCTGTCGACCGACGGGCGAATCCCGGCCTTCGGTTTTGTGGTGCTGAAGGACGATAAAGGCTTCTTCCCCAGCTACGCGTTGACGCCTGTCATCCGCACTGAAGTCTTCAAAGAGAATCCGAAAATCGGCGAGTTGCTCAACGCCCTGTCTTCCAAACTGGACGACGACACCATTGCCGGTCTCAACTCTCGAGTCGACGTTGGCCGTGAATCGATCGAGAGCGTGTCCAAGGAATTTCTGCAAAAGAGCAAGTTGCTGTAGGCGCTGCCGAAGGCTGACGTTGTCTTCAGAACTTCCAGGGCCGGCAGAATAACGCCGGCCTTTTTTACCCCTGCCTCCCACCCATTCCCTTGCACCCCTATGAGGTGCGAGCTGGTTTCGTTCGCCTGTACCCACTCGGAGAATAAAAATGCAGTTGAATAAGAAATTCGTGGCGTGCTCGTTTTGGCTAATGGCAGCAAGTGCTCAGGCGGATGACGGTATCGACCGCATGACCCTCGCCGATATGCGTCATGCGTTGAATAACGGGACCCTCAGTTCCGAGCAACTGGTCCGGCACTATCTGCATAACATTCAGGCGAACAATCACCAGGGCCAGAACATCAATGCGCTGGTGACGATCAATGAACAGGCGATTAATCAGGCGCGGAAGTGGGATGCCGAACGGGCGAAAAATCCCGATGCCAAGTACGCACCACTGGCCGGCATTCCGTTCGTGGTGAAGGACAACTTTGACACCGCCGGTATCGTCACCTCCGGTGGGTCCTACGTGCTGCGCGAGTCCGTGCCGAGCCAGGATGCCTTCACCGTCAAGAAGCTGATCGACGGGCAAGCGATCCTCCTCGGCAAAGCCAACCTGTCGGAACTGGCCGCGTCCTTTGGCTGGTTTGGCTACAGCTCGTTCGGCGGGCAGACGCTGAATCCGCGCAACACCAAGCGTGACGCTTCGGGCTCCAGCAGCGGTTCTGCCGCCTCGGTGGCGGCAGCGTTCGCACCCTTTGCGCTGGGCTCGGATACCAGCGGATCGATCCGCGCCCCGGCCAGCGTCACCGGTACGGTGGGTTTTCGACCGTCGCTGGGGCTGATCAGTCGCAGCGGCATTATTCCGCTGTCGCTCGCGTTTGATACCGGCGGCGTCATTACCAACAGCGTGCTGGATCAGGCCATCGTGCTGGATGCGATCAAGGGCCAGGACAAAAACGACCCGGCGACCCTGGATCTGGTCGCAGAAAAAATACAGTTCGAGTCCGCGCTCAACTCTACCTCGCTGCAAGGCAAGACCATTGGCGTGATCACCAACTTCAAAGGCGCCAATCCAGAAGTGGATGCGGTGTTCAAGACTGCTCAGGAAACCCTCGGCAAGCGCGGTGCGCAGGTCGTCTCCATCGAACTGCCGAAGTCATTTGAAACCCTGTGGAGCGATGTGCTCGGCCCAGTGGGAGAGAGCGAATTCAAACCGCAATTCGAACGCTACTTGGCCACCCTCAACCCGAGCCAACCGCGAACGCTCGCGCAGTTTCTCGATCTGGCGAAAAAAAATCAGGCTGAAAAGGGGCCGCACGGGATGAACCCGGCACGCCTGGCCGGGCTGGAAGCGGTATCGGCTGGCGCAAGCACCGACTCGCCGCTGTACATCTCCATCCTCTCAAGAAAGATCCCGCAACTGCGCGCGCAACTGATGGGCATCATGAAGAAGAACAACGTGGACAGCCTGTTCTTCGCGACCATCAACTGCCCGGCGTCGGTGGTTCACGGTGTGACCGATGACAGTTACGTCTGCAAAACCGGCGACACCTACGCGTCGTCGTACATTGCCTCCGCGACAGGATTTCCCGAAATTACGGTTCCGGCCGGCACCATCAAGGGCAACCTGCCGGTCGGTGTGTCGTTCCTGGGCGGCTACGGTGACGACGCCAAGGTCGTGGGTTTTGGCTACGCGTTTCTCGGGCGCTGATCGGTCGTTCAGATCTGTTCCAGCAACCAGGTTCGGAACGCGACGAGCGATGGCAGCGTCTCGTTGCGCGGCGGGTAGGTCAGGTAGTAACTGCGTTGACTGGCGAAGGGCTGATCGAGGCTGATCAGCTCGGCGTTGGCCAGCTCGTCGGCCACCAGGATACGCGGCACCAGACCGATGCCGATGCCGGCCCTGACGGCCTGGATCAAGTGCGAGGTGAGTTCGAAACTCGGCCCCAGGCGCATCATTCGATGGGGCAGGCCATGGTGGCTGAACCACTCGCCCCAGACATTGGCATTGTTCGCGACGTTGAGCAGCGTCTGTCCGCCAATGTGCTCCGGGGTCCAGGTGTCATGGGCCTCGGCCGCTTGCGGGGACATGATCACCATCAATTCTTCCGTGTGCAGACGATGACTGATCAGGCCCGGCAAGTCGGCACTGCCGACGACGATGGCGGCATCGATGCCGCTGGTTTCGAAGTCGATGGCATCGATCCGGGAATTGATGTGCACCAGCATGCCGGTATGGGTTTTGTAGAAGTCGTGAAGACGCGGCAATAGCCACTTCGAGCCGAACGTCGGCAGTGTCGCAAGGCGCAAGGTTCCGCTGCCCGATTGATACGCCATCGCCTGTAACGTGGCGCTGCGGATGCGTCCGAGCGCTTCACTCATTTCCCGCTGATACAGACGACCGACATCGGTCAACTGCACTTGCCGGCCTTCACGGCGAAACAGCGTCAGGCCCAGTTGCTGCTCCAGCGCCTGGACTTGTCGGCTGACGGCGCTTTGGGTCAGTGACAGCTCCATCGCGGCGCGGGTGTAGCTTTCATGCCTCGCGGCGGCCTCAAAGGCCAGCAGCAATGACATGGAGGGGGTGAGGTGGCGGTAATTCATTCGTAAAAGTCATCGATAGCGGCAGGATTATCCGTTTGTCCGGCGCCACAGCCTGCAGGATCATTGGCGCAGCCGACGACCTGAGGCTGACCGATTAATGCTCAGGCGACAAGTGTTTTGATTTTTCCGTGATTAGACCTACAAGAGAACATTTTGCGATGATCGCCCAGCTGCCTACGGATGCCCTCGCGGCACAGTACCCGGAATTTCTTCAAGCCCTGCGTGCCAGCGGCTTCCGCGGTCAGCTCAGCGCCGACTACGCCACCCGTACCGTGCTGGCAACCGACAACTCGATTTACCAGCGCCTGCCGCAAGCGGCGGTGTTCCCGCTGGACGCCGACGACATCGTGCGCATCGCTGCATTGATGGCCGAACCGCGCTTTCGCCAGATCAGGCTGACCCCGCGCGGCGGCGGTACCGGCACCAACGGCCAGTCATTGACCGATGGCATCGTGGTCGACCTGTCGCGGCACATGAACACGATCCTCGAAATCAACGTCGCCGAGCGTTGGGTGCGGGTGCAGGCGGGCGTGGTCAAGGACCAGCTCAATGCCGCGCTCAAGCCCCATGGGCTGTTCTTCGCGCCGGAGCTGTCGACGTCGAACCGCGCCACCGTTGGCGGCATGATCAACACGGACGCCAGTGGCCAGGGCAGTTGCACCTATGGCAAGACACGCGATCATGTGCTGGAACTGCACAGCGTGTTGCTCGGTGGTGAGCGTCTGCACAGCCATCCGCTGTCCGACTCTGAGTTGGTGGCAGCATGCGCACAGCCCGGCCGCATCGGCGAGGTGTACCGCACAGCGTGGCAGATTCAGGAAACCCAGGCTGATTTGATCGAGGCGATATTCCCCAAACTCAATCGTTGCCTGACCGGTTACGACCTGGCGCACCTGCGCGACGAGCACGGGCGATTCAATCTCAATAGCGTGCTGTGCGGTGCGGAAGGTTCGTTGGGTTATATCGTCGAGGCCAAGCTCAACGTGCTGCCGATTCCCAAGTATTCGGTGCTGGTGAACGTGCGCTACAGCAGCTTCATGGATGCGCTGCGCGACGCCAACGCGTTGCTGGCGCACAAGCCGCTGTCCATCGAGACCGTGGACTCCCGGGTACTGATGCTGGCGATGAAAGACATCGTCTGGCACAGCGTCGCCGAGTATTTTCCGGCTGATGCCGAGCGCCCGACATTGGGCATCAATCTGGTGGAGTTCAGCGGGGAAGACCTGACGGAGGTGAACGGGCGCGTGGCGTCGTTTGTCGAGCATCTGCAGGCCGACACGACCATCGAGCGGCTGGGTCACACGCTGGCCGAGGGGGCCGAGGCGGTGACCCGTGTGTACGCCATGCGTAAACGCTCCGTCGGGCTGTTGGGCAATGTCGAAGGCGAGATTCGGCCGCAACCGTTTGTTGAAGACACCGCCGTGCCGCCAGAGAAACTGGCTGACTACATCACCGAGTTCCGTGCATTGCTCGACAGCTATGGCCTGACCTACGGCATGTTCGGTCACGTCGATGCCGGCGTGTTGCATGTGCGCCCGGCGCTGGACATGAAAGACCCGGCCCAGGCTGCACTGGTCAAACCGATTTCCGATGCCGTGGCCGAGCTGACGCGGCGTTATGGCGGACTGCTGTGGGGCGAGCACGGCAAGGGCTTGCGTTCGGAATATGTTCCCGAGTTTTTTGGCGAACTGTACCCGGCGCTGCAATCGCTCAAGGGCGCGTTCGACCCGCACAATCAGCTCAACCCCGGCAAGATCTGCACACCACCGGATGCCGCCCAAGGCTTGCTGAAAGTCAACGAAGTGACGCTGCGCGGTGATCTGGATCGGCAAATCGACGAGCGCGTCTGGCAAAGTTTCGGCACCGCCATGCACTGCAACGGTAACGGCGCCTGCTACAACTACGATCCCAACGATGCGATGTGCCCATCGTGGAAAGCCACCCGTGAACGCCAGCATTCGCCGAAGGGCAGGGCGTCATTGATTCGCGAATGGTTGCGCCTGCAAGGTGCGGCCAATATTGATGTGCTGGAAGCGGCCCGGGGCAAGTTGTCGTGGTTGAGCGGGTTGCCGGCGCGGTTGCGCAATAATCTGGCGCGCTCGCGGGGCGAGGCGGATTTCTCCCACGAGGTGTACGACGCGATGGCCGGTTGTCTGGCTTGTAAATCCTGTGCGGGACAATGCCCGGTCAAGGTCAACGTCCCGGAATTCCGCTCGCGTTTTCTCGAGCTGTACCACGGTCGTTATCAGCGTCCGCTTCGCGATTACCTGATCGGCTCGCTGGAGTTCACCATTCCTTACATGGCCTACGCACCGGGCTTGTACAACGCGGTGATGGGCGCGAAATGGATGAGCCGCTTGCTCGAGCGACGCGTCGGCATGCTCGACAGCCCGCTGATCAACCGCTACGACTTGCAGGCCACGTTGACCCGCTGCAACGTCGTTGTCGCCAGCGTGCCAGCCCTGCGCGCACTGACCGTCGAGCAACGTCAGCGCAGCGTGGTGTTGGTGCAGGATGCCTTCACCCGTTACTTCGAAACCCCGTTACTGGCGAGTTTTATCGAGTTGGCGCATCAGTTGGGCTATCGGGTGTTTCTGGCACCCTACAGTGCCAACGGCAAGCCTTTGCATGTACAGGGCTTCCTAGGCGCATTCGCCAAAGCAGCGATCCGCAACGCCAGTCAGCTCAAGGCGCTGGCCGACTGCGACGTGCCGCTGGTTGGCCTGGACCCGGCGATGACGCTGGTCTACCGCCAGGAGTATCAGAAAGTGCCGGGGCTCGATGCGTGCCCGAAGGTTCTGCTGCCCCAGGAGTGGCTCTCGGATGTGCTGCCTGAAAACCCTCGTCCCGCCACGCAGACATTCCGTTTGCTGGCGCACTGCACCGAGAAGACCAACGTCCCGGCCAGTACTTCGCAATGGGAAGCCGTGTTTGCCCGGCTCGGGCTCAAGCTGGTGACTGAGGCGACCGGCTGTTGCGGCATGTCCGGCACCTACGGCCATGAAGCGCGAAACCAGGACACTTCGCGGACCATTTTCGAGCAGTCATGGGCCGGCAAGCTGGACAAGGCGGGTGAAGCGCTGGCGACGGGGTACTCGTGCCGCAGTCAGGTAAAGCGTCTGGCCAGCAAGCAACTGCGCCATCCGCTGGAAGTGGTGTTGGAGCATGCGCGGGCATAATCCTGTGGGCGTCGATAAAATCGTCGTTCGATGATGATCGAAGTTACTGATTGCCGTTAATCAATGAATGCACACGTGCGCTGAGTTCATTCAGGCTGAAGGGTTTGGTTAATATCTGGGTGGTTGCATCGGTCGAGACCATCCTTGAACCGCCAGCGAAGCCGGTGATAAAAAGCGTCCTGAGTTGCGGATACTTCGCCTTCAGTTCGGCAGCCAGACTGATTCCGTTCATGAATCCAGGCAAGCCGATATCCGTCAGCAATAAATCCAGGCACTCCAGTTTTTCAGCCTGTTTCATTGCAGAAACGCTGTCGACGGCCTCAACGACGTGATAGCCGCCTTCGGACAAAATCTCCGACACCATTTGCCGCACAGCGGCTTCGTCATCCACCAGTAATATGGTTTCGTTATGGCCGTTTGAAACCGCTTGATCCGTTTCGCTGGACCTCGTTTCGACCTTGCCCGGCTGCGAATTATCGACTGGAAAGTACAGAGTCACAGTAGTACCCGCGCCCAGGGCGCTGTGAACCCTGACTTGCCCACCGGATTGCTGGGTAAAGCCATAGATCATCGAGAGGCCGAGGCCGGTCCCTTCGCCGATTTTCTTGGTGGTGAAAAAAGGGTCGAATATACGCGACAGGATTTCCGGACTGATCCCGGTGCCTGTGTCCGTCACGGAGATGCTCACGTAGGCGCCGGGCGGCATCATTTTTTCAGAGGACTCTGTTTGATCGATGACGCATCGATCCACCTCAAGCTCGAGCCTGCCCCCATTGGGCATGGCATCACGTGCGTTGATGGCAAGGTTGAGCAACGCATTTTCCAATTGGTTGATGTCACACCGGATGCGATCGTTGGCTCTGAACGAGCATTCGACACTGATGCTCGGGCCGACCGATCTGCGGATCATCTCTTCAAGATCTGCCACCACTTTCCTGGGCTCGAGCAGTTCGGGTTCCAGTGACTGCTGTCTGGAGAACGCCAATAGACGTTGCGTCAACGCCGCCGCACGCGATGCAGAGGTCATGGCGACGGAGTTGTAGCGAGTCAGGTCGGTATAGCGCCCGGCGTCGATACGACGTTGCATAAGTTCCAGACTGCCGATGATGCCAGCCAACAGGTTGTTGAAGTCGTGAGCTATTCCGCCCGTCAGCTGGCCGACCGCTTCCATTTTCTGGCTTTGCCGAAGTTTGGACTCCGCGACAGCGCGTTCATGTTGTTCGGCCTCAAGCTGCCGAGTACGTTGGGCGATCCGATCCTCAAGCAGATCATTCCAGTCCCGAAGCGCATTTTCCAACTGCACCCGATCGTCTATATCCTCGACGGTGCCGTACCATTGCTCGCATTGTTCGTTGGGGTCGAGACTGCACAGCGCACGAATTCTGAACCATCGATAATCGCCAGTCTGTTTTCTCAAGCGGATGTGCAAGTCGAAGGGTTGCAATGTGAGTATTGACTGATCCCACCGCTTCGCAATTGATTCCTGATCCTCCGGGTGAGCAGCTTGGGTCCACTGGCGTCCTAAAGTCTCCGCGGGTGACAGGCCGGTATATTCATACCAGCGCATATCTATGGACGTCAGTTCGCCTGCCTTGTCTGCGGTCCAGGGCCAAAGCAGATTCAGCTCGGCGGCTATGCGGTAATGCCGTTCACTTTCACGCAGTTTTTTTTCTGTGCCTCGTATGACTCGAAGGGTTCTGGAGCGCTTTAAAACAGCACCGAGCAGGTTGCTGTATACCCTGAGGAAGTCGATATCGCTTTCCGTAAACTGTCGAGGACGACGACTGTCCACCTCGAAAATGCCGAAGGGGCGTTCCTCGTTGGCGCCGTGGACCAAGACATTTACAAAGGCTTTTACGCCGTTTTCCACTTGGAAATCGTGATAGCGGAATCGGGTTTCGGTTGAAATGTCAGTCGAAATGACGGGCGCGTTTGTCTCCAGCGAGTACAGTTCGGGGCTACCTTCAGTCGCTTTTACGTGAACCTTTCCGACCACATCCGGCTTCCAGCCCACGCCGTTTCGCACCACGAACGTGATGCCGTCTTCCTGTAACTGCATGAACTTGGCCAGGTTGGTTTCGAGTGCTTCACCGACCAATCGACATGCCTCATCGAGGATGTGCTCGAGGTCATCCGAGGCCAAGGCCAGCTCGCCAAATTCGGCAAGCACTTTGCGTTGGCGCAGTAGCGTTTCCTCGATTGCCATGGGGTCACCAAAGTAGGCTTTTAATATCCGAGGGGCGTGCTGACGCTAGGTTCAATCAAGATGATCAGTGTGCTTCGTATATGCCTTTAGGATCCGGATCTGCTCATCCGCCACTGACTTTCCAGTGTTTGACATTATCGGCGAATACCATCTGCTTCATTTCATGGGCAATGCCGTAGGCCAGCGACTCATGGGCAGCGATGACTTTTTCTTCCGCAGACAGGCAATGGAAAATATCGAGTTTGGTCGCCGCTTCGACGGTTTCGAGCGTGAAGATTTGCACGTAGCGCGCGAGGTCATTGTCGAGGCTGGAGAGGTATTCCCGAAGTCGTTGATGGTCGACTGATTTCTGGCTGAAGTACCAGTTCATCGGATGAATCAGGAATCTGGCATGAGGCGAAGTGATGCGACGGCCCGCCGCCAGGAACATGATGATCCCCATGGATTCGATATTGCCGGCGTTGATTGCGCACAGCGGTACGGGCAACGACTTCAGGAAGGTGTAGAGGGTGAAACCAAAGCTCGTGCTACCGCCACACGTAGACAGGTTCAAGAGCAGCGAGGTGGCACCCTGGTCAATGGCTTCGAGGCAACAATCCCTGAAACGCTCAGTCGTTGCCTGATCGATCTGGCAGTGAAAATGCACGATGTGTTCGGTCATCGACTGGCCTCCCGCGTCTGATGTTTGGAGGGCGTCCTGCGAATTATTCATTCTAGTAAACATTGACACTGTGTTCGAGAAATCCGGCGCCAGGTGGTTCTCCAGGGCGTCCCTACCGCCAGTCGAATCAACGTATTTTCGATGGAACCAAACAGGCCGATCCACTCGTCGTGAGCTCGGTATTTCATTTCAAACTTTCGATTTTCTGCGTCCTCCGAATTAAACGAGCCCATGCTCGTGCTAACGATGTAGAGGTGAATAGAAATGGCCAATACAGGAAACAACAATCCAGGCAATTTTTCTAAGGACCGGGACAAGGCTTCTGAAGCCGGCAAGAAAGGTGGAGAAGCCTCTGGCGGAAATTTTGCCGACGATCCACAACGAGCGTCTGAAGCCGGCCAGAAAGGTGGTCAAGCTTCGGGCGGACAACAGAACCGCGACAGGGACCGCATGTCCGGAGGCGGGCAGGGCACGAATCGCGGAGGCGAATTCGCCGACGATAAAGAAAACCTGTCCAAACCAGGCCAAAAAGGCGGCCAGGCTTCGGGCGGACGGCAATCCACTCAGGCTGATCAATCGACCAGCGGTGGGCAAGGAAGCGGACGCGGCAGCAATGTGACTGATGACCGCGACAAAAAATCGGATATGGGACGCGAAGATGGTGGGATGAGCGGAGGGGGAGGACGCAAGCCCTGATGCCGCGCGATCCTGATCAAGCCCCGATTTCTTCGGAGCTTGATGCCTCTTGGTAGATGGCTGCCTGTCGGCAAGGGTGGCTTTAGACCGACATTTACGCTTCATCCTGAGAGCGGCGCTTGATAGGCCGCTCTTTTTTTGCGGGAACAGCAGGCCATGCATTGATGACCGACTGCAGGAACTGCTGAGATAACTCAGGGTTATCCAGCGCCCTGGCAATCAGCATCGCCCCCGCGATCGACGACAGGACACGCAGCGATTCCTGGTACTTCTCGTCATGGCTTTCACCCTCGACCAGCGCCATCAGCGTGTCGATCAATTGCTCGATGCCCTTGGTGAAGGAGCTGCTGACGGAACCGCCCGCGCGGGCAACATCGGCGGCCAATGCCGGAATGGGACAGCCCTCGGTCCAGTTGTTCATATGCCCTTGCGTCAGGTAACGCTTGATGAGGTCGGGAATCGACTTGGCGTCTTGCCATTCGTGGATATTGGACTCGAACGTCCGGGTCACAGCCTCTGATGCCAGCTGTTCCTTGCCCCCCGGAAACTGACCGTAGAAACCGCCATGGGTCAGGCCGACGGAACGCGACAGCTCGCCGATGCCGATGCCATCGATTCCTTTTTCCCGGTACATCCGCGACGCGGCCGTGAGGATTGCCTCTTTGTTCGCGGCGGCCTGGTCTTTCGTGACTTTCATGAGTCTGCTCCTGTAGCCCGTTTGGCTTCGCTTGCGCAAAGCTTCGCTGAGAGGCTGGCATTGATGATGCGCGTCATATAAGGTTGCTGCAACGGCTTTGTCGGCATCGACACCAGTCTGGCGATCCCGAGCCGGTGGCTCAAGTCAAAAAATCTCTACGTGGACCTGTCCCATGAAACGTAATGATCTGCGCAGTATCGATCTGAATTTGCTGGTGGTATTCGAAGCGCTCATCCAGGAACGCAACCTCACTCGCGCCGCTAAGCAGTTATCGCTGGGCCAGCCGGCTGTCAGTGCGGCGCTCGTGCGTTTGCGCAGGCTGTTCAACGATCCCTTGTTCGAACGCATCGGTCGCCGGATGGTGCCCACCGCGCGGGCATTGAGTGCCGCACAGACGCTCGGGCCGGCGCTGGATTCCGTTTGTACTGCGATCACCAATACCAAGGTTTAGCCGGGCCGATCCCTTTTTTTGCTCTTAAACATGATAGTCATCATTATTGATGATATCCAACTTCACTCCGTTCGATTCGTCGTGACCTCGCGCGAGGCTGAGAATCCGGAAAATTCATAAATCGTCTGGCGGACACCCCCCCCATGGAACAGTCACTCAAACCTTTGCGTTATCCCCTTGCCGCGTTGGCGCTGGTGGCACTTGCCGCGTGTGAACGCGCACCCAGTGCCGCGCAGGCTCCGGGGGCGCCGCACGTCACCGTCGCCAAGGTGCTCGAGCAGCCCATTACCGAATGGGATGAAGTCACCGCTCGCCTGGAAGCGCCGGAAACCGTAGAGGTTCGTCCACGGGTATCGGGCCAGATCGAACGCGTTGCCTTTACTGATGGCGCGCTGGTGAAGAAGGGCGACTTGCTGTTCCAGATCGATCCACGTCCGTTCGAACATGAGGTGCATCGCATCGAGGCGCAGCTGCAACAGGCACGCGCTACCCTGGTTCGCACCGGCAACGAAGCGCAACGCGGCCAGCGGTTGTTGAGCAGCAACGCGATCTCCGCCGAGCTGGCCGACACTCGCACCACCACTGCGCAAGAAGCCCGGGCCGGTGTCGATGCCATTCAGGCGCAGCTGGATCTCGCGCGATTGAACCTCAGCTTCACCCGCGTCACCGCACCGATCAGCGGCCGCGTCAGCCGGGCGGAAATCACCGCGGGCAACATCGTGACCGCCGACACCACACCACTGACCAGCGTGGTCTCCACCGACAAGGTCTACGCCTATTTCGATGCGGACGAACGCATGTTCCTCAAGTACAGCCAGCTTTCCCGCCAGGGCCAGCGTGGTCAAGCCACCCCGGTGTACATGGGCCTGTCGAACGAGGAGGGCAACAGCCACCTCGGGCAGATGAACTTTGTCGACAATCAGGTCAATCCGAAGACCGGCACCATCCGTGGTCGCGCGGTGTTCGATAACGCGGACGGCCAGTACACCCCCGGTCTGTATGCCCGGTTGAAACTAGTGGGCAGCGCTGCCTATCCCGGCCTGCTGATCAAAGATGAAGCGGTAGGTACGGACCTCGGCAAGAAATTCGTGCTGGTCGTCGATCAGGACAACAAGGCCGTCTATCGCAGCGTCGATCTGGGGCCAAAGCTTGAAGGCTTGCGCATCGTGTGCAGTGGCTTGCAGAAAGAAGACCGTATCGTCATCAACGGCCTGCAACGGGTACGGCCCGGCGCGCTGATCGATCCTCAGGATGCCCCGATGGCCAGCCCGGAAACGGTCGCCACACTGGCCCGCCAGCGTCAGGCAATCGATGCCTCCAATCAGCCGGCTTCCGCTAAATCACCCGCTCTGGTGAAAGCGGAAACCGCCGCTGCGCCTCGCGGATAAGGAGCCTCGACATGAAGTTCTCCCAGTTCTTTATCACGCGGCCGATCTTCGCAGCGGTGCTGTCGTTGCTGATCCTGATCGCCGGCGCCATCTCGCTGTTCCAGTTGCCGATCAGCGAATACCCCGAAGTGGTTCCACCGACCGTCGTGGTCCACGCCAACTATCCCGGCGCCAACCCGAAAGTCATCGGCGAAACCGTGGCCGCGCCTTTGGAGCAAGCCATCACCGGTGTCGAGAACATGCTGTACATGTCCTCGCAATCCACGGCTGACGGTCGGCTCACCCTCACCGTGACGTTCGCGTTGGGCACCGATCTGGACAACGCCCAGGTTCAAGTCCAGAACCGCGTGACCCGCACCGAACCGAAGCTGCCCGAAGAAGTGACGCGCATCGGCATCACCGTCGACAAGGCGTCACCCGAGCTGACGATGGTTGTGCACTTGACCTCGCCGGACAAGCGCTACGACATGCTGTACCTGTCCAACTACGCGATCCTCAACGTCAAGGATGAGCTGACTCGCCTGAACGGTATCGGTGACGTAAAGATGTTCGGTATCGGCGACTACTCGCTGCGTATCTGGCTCGATCCGAACAAGACCGCGTCACGCAACCTGACCGCGACAGACGTCGTCAACGCGGTGCGTGAGCAGAACCGTCAAGTTGCGGCGGGGCAGCTGGGTTCACCTCCTGCACCCAATGCCACGAGCTTTCAGATGTCGATCAACTCCCAAGGGCGGTTGGTCAGCGAAGAAGAGTTTGAAAACGTGATCGTCCGCAGTGGCCCGGACGGCGAGATCACTCGGCTCAAAGACATTGCCCGGATTGAGCTGGGTTCCAACCAATACGCGTTGCGCGCCTTGCTCAACAACCAGGAAGCGGTCGCGATGCCGATCTTCCAGCGCCCCGGTTCCAATGCGATCGACGTCTCCGACCAGGTACGGGAGACGATGGCCAGGCTCAAGCATAACTTCCCGGAAGGCATGGACTACGAGATCGTCTATGACCCGACCATCTTCGTCCGCAGTTCGATTGAAGCGGTGGTCCATACGCTGTTCGAAGCGTTGGTCCTGGTGGTGCTGGTGGTGATCCTGTTCCTGCAAACCTGGCGCGCCTCGATCATTCCGTTGGTGGCGGTGCCGGTGTCGCTGATCGGTACGTTTGCAGTGATGCATTTATTCGGCTTCTCGCTGAATGCCTTGTCGCTGTTCGGTCTGGTGCTGGCCATCGGCATCGTGGTCGACGATGCGATTGTGGTGGTGGAGAACGTCGAGCGAAACATCGAGTTGGGCCTCGATCCCATGGAGGCCACCAAAAAAGCCATGGGCGAAGTGACCGGGCCGATCATCGCCACGGCGTTGGTGCTTTGCGCGGTGTTCGTGCCGGCGGCGTTCATTTCCGGGCTGACAGGGCAGTTCTATAAACAGTTCGCGTTGACCATCGCCATCTCCACGGTGATCTCGGCGTTCAACTCCCTGACCTTGTCGCCAGCCTTGGCGGCGGTGCTACTCAAGGCTCATGGCGCGCCGAAAGACCGTTTCTCCAAAGTGCTGGATCGCCTGCTGGGCGGTTGGCTGTTCAAGCCATTCAACCGCGTCTTCGAAAAGGCCAGCCATGGCTATGTGATTGGCGTGGCCAAAGTGATTCGCGGCAGCAGCGTGGCCTTGCTGGTGTACGCCGGTCTGATCGCCATGACCTACATGGGTTTCAGCACCACGCCGACCGGCTTCGTACCGACCCAGGACAAAAAGTACCTGGTGACCTTCGCGCAACTGCCGGATGCCGCGAGTCTTGATCGCACGGAATCGGTGATTCGCCGCATGAGCACCATCGCCATGAACGAACCGGGTTTTGATAGCGCGGTCGCATTCCCCGGGCTGTCGATCAATGGTTTCACCAACAGCCCCAACGCTGGTATCGCCTTCATAGGGTTGAGTTCTTTCGATGAGCGCAAAGACCCAAGCCTGTCGGCCCGCGCGATTTCCGCCTCCCTCAACGGCAAGTTCGGTGGCATTCAGGACGCCTACATCGCGGTTTTCCCGCCACCGCCGGTGCAAGGCCTGGGCACGATCGGCGGCTTCCGTCTGCAGATCGAAGACCGCGGCAACCTGGGTTATGACGAGCTGTATAAAGAGACGATGAACATCATCGCCAAGAGCCGTAGCGTTCCGGAACTGGCCAACCTGTTCACCAGTTACACCGTCAACGTGCCGCAGGTCGAAGCCGCCATTGACCGGGAAAAAGCCAAGACTCATGGCGTGAAGATCAACGATATCTTCGACACCTTGCAGGTGTACCTGGGCTCGCTGTATGCCAACGACTTCAACCGTTTTGGCCGGACCTATCAGGTCAACGTGCAGGCCGAGCAACAGTTCCGCCAGGAGCCTGAACAGATCGGCCAGTTGAAGGTGCGCAATGATCGCGGCGAGATGATCCCGCTGGCCACGTTCGTCAAGGTCAGCCCGACATCAGGCCCTGACCGGGTTTCACACTACAACGGTTTCCTCACCGCGGAAATCAACGGCAGTGCAGCACCCGGCTACAGCTCTGGCCAGGCACAGGCCGCCATTGAAAAGCTGCTGAAGGCAGAATTGCCCAACGGCATGACCTACGAGTGGACCGACCTGACCTACCAGCAGATCCTGTCGGGCAACACGGCCCTGCTGGTGTTCCCGCTCTGCGTGCTGTTGGCGTTCCTGGTGCTGGCTGCGTTGTATGAAAGCTGGAGCCTGCCGTTGGCGGTGATCCTGATCGTGCCGATGACCCTGCTGTCGGCGATTGCCGGGGTGATCATTTCCCAGGGCGACAACAACATCTTCACTCAGATCGGCCTGATCGTGCTGGTCGGCCTGGCTTGCAAGAACGCGATCCTGATCGTCGAGTTCGCCAAGGACAAACAGGATCAGGGCCTGTCGCCACTGGAGGCGGTGCTGGAAGCCTGTCGCCTGCGTCTGCGGCCGATTCTGATGACGTCCTTCGCCTTCATCATGGGTGTGATTCCATTGGTGACGTCGACGGGTGCCGGTTCGGAAATGCGCCGTGCGATGGGGGTTGCGGTGTTCTCCGGAATGCTCGGCGTAACCTTCTTCGGGTTGCTGCTGACGCCAGTGTTCTTCGTTCTGATTCGTCGCTACATCGAGCGCAAAAACGCGCGCAACGTCAACAAGGCTCATCAGGCAAACGCAATCAACCAGGAGGCACATTCATGAGCACCTTGAAGCTTTTTTTACCCAGCCTTCTGGTCGTGGCGCTCGCTGCCTGCACGGTGGGCCCCGACTACAAAACGCCCGACACCGCGCCTGCCACTCTCGTGTCGGCGCAAGCCGGCCAGTACGATCAATCGCGTTTTGAAACGGTGTGGTGGCAGCAGTTTGATGACCCCACGCTCAACCAGTTGGTGAGCAAATCCCTGGAAGGCAACCGCGACTTGCGCGTCGCGTTTGCCCGCTGGAAAGCGGCTCGTGCGATTCGTGACGACATCAGCAACGACAACTTGCCGGTCGTCACCAGCCGGGTCAGCAGTCAGCAGGGCAAGTCGCAAGTGCCCGGGCAGACCGACAGTCGAGTCAATATCGAGCGTTACGATCTGGGCCTGGACATGGCGTGGGAAGTCGATCTGTTTGGGCGGATCCAGCGTCAACTGGAATCCAGCGACGCACAGCAAGACGCTGCGGCAGCAGATTTGTATGAGCTTCGCGTGACGATGATTGCCGAGCTGGTGGATGCCTACGGCCAATTGCGCGGCGCGCAGCTGCGGGAAAGAATTGCCCTGGCTAACCTGAAGAATCAGCAGGACTCGCGCACCGTGACTGTCAGCCTGCGCGATGCGGGCGTGGGCAATGAGCTCGACGTGGTGCGAGCCGATGCGCGTTTAGCCGCCGTCGAGGCGACTGTCCCGCAGCTGCAAGCGGAGCAGGTGCGGCAGAAAAACCGCATCGCCACACTCCTGGGTGAACGCCCGGATACATTAAGTGTGTCGTTGAGCCCCGCCGAGTTGCCAGCCATCGCCAAAGCGCTGCCGATCGGTGATCCCGCCGAGTTGTTGCGCCGGCGTCCCGATGTGCTCGCCGCCGAACGCAGACTGGCTTCCGCGACGGCAGATATTGGCGTGGCCACCGCCGACCTTTTCCCGAGGGTGAGCTTGAGCGGATTCCTCGGTTTCACCGCCGGCCGTGGTTCGCAGATTGGCTCCAGCGCAGCCAGGGCCTGGGGATTGGGGCCGAGCATTACCTGGGCGGCCTTTGACCTGGGCAGCGTGCGGGCGCGCATCCGTGGCGCCGACGCCAATGCCGAAGGCGCATTGGCCACCTATGAACAGCAAGTGCTGCTGGCACTGGAAGAGTCGGAAAACGCCTTCAGCGACTACGGCAAGCGTCAGCAGCGGTTGCTGTCGCTGATCAAGCAAAGTGAGTCGAGCCGCGCCGCGGCGGACCTGGCGGCTATCCAGTATAAGGAAGGCACGGTGGATTATCTGGTGCTGCTGGATGCACAGCGTGAACGGCTGAACGCCGAGGATGCGCAGGCACTGGGTGAAATTGATCAGTACCGGGGAATCGTCGCGATCTATAAAGCGCTGGGAGGAGGGTGGGACAGTGGGGGCAAAAAGGTTGTAGCGGCGAACTGATGCCGGCTGGGCTTGGGTTCTTTGCTAAGGAAAAGAATTTTTCGGCGGGGGTTGACCACGTATTTTAATCCTGTACTATTCGCCTCCCGCTAGCGAGCAACTCAATGTTTGCCTAGTTTAAGTAATTGATTTCATTGGTGAAATCAGAAACTTTTAAGGTTGCTACATGAGGTCGCTTGCTGTAGGATGCGCACCTCGGTTGAGACGAAGGTCTTAACCAACCGCTCTTTAACAACTGAATCAAGCAATTCGTGTGGGTGCTTGTGGAGTCAGACTGATAGTCAACAAGATTATCAGCATCACAAGTTACTCCGCGAGAAATCAAAGATGTAACCAACGATTGCTGAGCCAAGTTTAGGGTTTCTTAAAAACCCAAAGATGTTTGAACTGAAGAGTTTGATCATGGCTCAGATTGAACGCTGGCGGCAGGCCTAACACATGCAAGTCGAGCGGTAGAGAGAAGCTTGCTTCTCTTGAGAGCGGCGGACGGGTGAGTAATGCCTAGGAATCTGCCTGGTAGTGGGGGATAACGCTCGGAAACGGACGCTAATACCGCATACGTCCTACGGGAGAAAGCAGGGGACCTTCGGGCCTTGCGCTATCAGATGAGCCTAGGTCGGATTAGCTAGTTGGTGAGGTAATGGCTCACCAAGGCGACGATCCGTAACTGGTCTGAGAGGATGATCAGTCACACTGGAACTGAGACACGGTCCAGACTCCTACGGGAGGCAGCAGTGGGGAATATTGGACAATGGGCGAAAGCCTGATCCAGCCATGCCGCGTGTGTGAAGAAGGTCTTCGGATTGTAAAGCACTTTAAGTTGGGAGGAAGGGCATTAACCTAATACGTTGGTGTCTTGACGTTACCGACAGAATAAGCACCGGCTAACTCTGTGCCAGCAGCCGCGGTAATACAGAGGGTGCAAGCGTTAATCGGAATTACTGGGCGTAAAGCGCGCGTAGGTGGTTTGTTAAG